>DASUEL010000659.1:0-3912 GCA_036275095.1 Bdellovibrionales bacterium | reverse complement strand
GGCGCTCGTCGCGAACCGCACCTATGCGTTCGACGCGCGCCTCATTGCGCTCGATAATTTCGACAACGAAACTCCAGGCAAAGAGTCGAACGTTCTGCAGGTCTCCGCGCTCGATCTGCTTCCGCCTCCGCGCCTCGACGGCCGCGCCTGCAACAGCGTGGCCTGGCAGCCCGTTCGCCCCACTCAGAACACGAGCTTTTACTACGTCTTCGATCGTCCGGATTCGACGGTGCTTCTGGGAAGCGATCCCGCCACGCCTTCGCTCTGCGGCTACTGCAAACGCAGGACGGGCGCGAACCCGGAGATCACGCTACAACTCGAAGCCATCCATCTCGCGACCGGCGAGCAGCCGCCGGCGCCGCTCGTGATCGATCAAAACGTCACGTGCGTGCCCGTGCCAGGCGGCATTCCTGCGCCGCCCGGGGGCTACGACGGCGTGTTCAACTTCACGAATTTCGTTTCGGTGCCGGCGAACGACCCCGACCAGTGGGGCGGCCGTCACGCGCGGCTCGTGAGCTCGGTGTCGGAAGTCATCAACGGGCAGACGCAAATTTCGTCATCGAAAGACAGTGCCTCGCTCGACTTTCAAATCGTCTTCAAAGTGAATCCCGGCGGTCTCACGGGGCGGGGCTGGACGGTCCCGATCGCGCGTGAGGCTCTGACTCGAATTAAGAGCGCAATTCAGTTCGCCTTGCCCGCGAACTCGAGCGTGAATCACGGCGACGCGCTCACGCTGTTCCGCGCGGCTCGTGGAGCGAACTCTTACCGTCAAATGGCGTTCGCGTACGCCGGCGTGACCGAGTCGAACACGGCGCCTTACCGGCTGAACAACGTCGATTACTCCGTTCCAAATACGCTTGCGAACCGCATGTACCAGGTGGCGAACGGCGCCGCGTGCGATCCGGCCATCAACGGCACGATTCCTGAGGTGCCAGACTTGGCAAATGCGACCGCCACCGAGCGCAGCCACTCGGACCCGATGTCGCCCGCCGCGAAGCGCGACCGTCTGGCAGTCTGCCTCGTGTACTGGTTCTACAAGGGCTTCCTGGGCCGAACGGGCGCGGCTGATCTCGACAAGTCGGTGAAGAACGGCTACAAAGCCCGCCGCGTGTATTCGGGGGCCACGTTGACCGACAAAATTTGCCGTTTCACGAACCCGGCGCCGGAGGGAATTTCCGAGTTCGGCGATCAGGCCGTCTGCCATTACGCCGTCGACAACTACCACAATCATATCCGGGATGCGGCGATCCGATATTTGAATCCCGATACGCTCGACCCGACGAACGGATCGCCGGCTCAGCTCAATGCGTTCTACGCGTCGGTGATCCAATGGTGGATCAACTGGAACATCAGCGGCATTTGCCCGCCATCGACCGATACACAAGGCAGCGAGCTTTGGTTCCGCATTCTCACCTCCACGTTCTCCGGCCTGATCTTCGCCGACAACGCCACGGCCCGAGCGGGCATTCGCAATCTTTTCGTGCGCGAGAACAACGGCTTCGGCGCGAACTACACGGCCTACACGGGCACGAATGGCTGTGCGTCGGTCGACAGCGCCCAAGGCTCATATTGACCTTGGAGCGGCTCGCGGGCCATCCGAGGCGCCGAGCTTCCGGGCCGGCCGAAAAAAAGAGCGCGGCGATTGCCGCGCTTTTGTTTACTGGCGTCAGGAGCTCGAAGTGCTTCCGCTTACTTGATCGTCATCGGGTCGAAATCAATCGAAATCGTCGCGCCCTGGGGCGGAATCGCCGAGCCGTGAAAGCGAATCGAGTTGGCATCGGCATGGTAGCTCCACCCATTCGTGTCGCTTTGGGGGATTTCGACGCCGTTCACGTAGACTCGAATCGTTTCGGGGCGAGGCGCGCGGTTGAGGTAAAATTGCGTCGAGAGCTCCGCGATCTTCTGTTGGATCTTGTCGAGCTCATCGGAAAAGCTCGGTGAGCAAAGGCTGCCTTTGACTCCGCCGGTCGCGTCGACGAGCTGCATGTAGCGCAGGCCGATGATCGCGCCGGGATGCGTGGCCGGGTCGGTTCTGCAGGCGTCGTCGAGAATCGCCATCGCTGAAACCGAATAGCGGCGATTCGCGCCGGTCGTGCCCGTCAGCGTATCCAGGTATGAAACATAATGCCCGATCGAGTGCAGGTTCGCGTAGCTGTAGTCGCGATTGATGTGGTTGCCGCCGTCATGCGAGAAGTCGTCTTCATCCGAAAGAATGATCACCGCGAGAAACGAGTCGGGACGCAGAAAGCCTGCGTTCAAATTGCTGTTGAGAGCTTCCTTGAAACTCTGAAACGCGCGCTCGTCGCCGGTACCCGCGGTGCCTTGGCGGGCGTTGATATTGAAGACGTTGATCAAGTTCGGCGTGGTCGGATTGATCACGAATACGCCGGTGTGCGAAGTCGCATCGGTGCCGTCCCTGAATTTGGCGAGCAGGGGCTGGCTGGCGAAGGGCGCGCGCCAAGCGTCGCTTGCGGTGACCGCAATTTGAAAGTCGTAACCTTTGGTCGCGAAGTCCGTGATGAACGCGTTGAAGTTCGCCACGAGGTTGTCTTGATAAGGCTGCATCGAGCCTGAGTTGTCGATGACCCAGAGAATGTCGAGCTTGTTATTGAACGCGCCATCACTCTGCTGAAACACGTTCTTGTCGGGGAGCAGAGAAAAGGTGGGCTTCTCTTCGCCGCAGGCGGCGAGCGCCAGCGCGCTGGTCGCCGCCAACGCGTAACGTGCGAAAGAGTTGAGTCGTGCTGGGATCTTCATAAACCCGGCTCCTTAAATATTACGGCCGCGGCAAGACCATGTCCGTGGGTCCCGCGCGAACCGGAAATAAAGCTATTCCTATGTGGGAGTTCCTGGAGATTACATTCGAGGAGGTAGAAACACACGAGCGTTAAAGCGCGCCCGCCCATTTAACTTATCGGACGAAGGTCGAGGGGTCTTTAGCACGGAGTGGTTGCGTGTCTCGTCGCGGGAATCCCGCTGCGAGACACACATTCGTTAGAGCGGCCGTCGCGCGGAGTACGTCCAGAGCCCGTGCGCGTGGCTTTCTGAGACGCCCGACTGGCTCATCTCGATAAAGCGCGCGCGATCGCGGATCTCGCCGACTTCTGACGCATTGATGTAACTCATGCCGCTGCGGATGCCGCCGCAAATTTCGAGGATCACGTCTTTCACCGGACCCTTCACGGGCACGAGCGTCGCCTCGCCTTCGGCCGCCATGCCCTCGGGCACGCCGCCGCGCCAGGAAATCTGCGCTTGCTTCGAGGCCATTCCGCGATAGTGCTTTTGCCCCGACTTGATCTCGCCGGGCGTTTCGAGCGTTCCGGAGAGCATCGAGCCCAGCATCACGGAGCTTGCGCCCGCGGCGAACGCCTTCACGATGTCACCCGAGGTCTTGATGCCGCCGTCGGCGATGATCGGGGTTTTCGAGTCTTCGGCCGCGAGCGCGCAGATCGCGATGGCCGTGAGCTGAGGAACGCCGCAACCGGTGATCACGCGGGTCGTGCACATGGAGCCGGGGCCGATGCCGACTTTGATCGCATCGGCGCCCGCCGCGATCAGATCGCGCGTGGCTTCGGGCGTTGCGACGTTGCCGGCGATGACGTCGACCGAGGGAAACGTGTCTTTCAGATATTTGACCGTCTCGATCATGGCGACGCTGTGGCCGTGGGCGATGTCGATGACGAGGACGTTGGCTCCCGCCGCGACGAGGGCTTCGGCTCGCTCGCGCTCATCGGTGTTGACACCCACGCTTGCCCCGACGTTGTCGAAGCCCGCCTCGCGTACCATCCGCACCTGGTGAGCCTGGTCTTGAATGGGCATGAACCGGTGGAGCAGACCGAACGCGCCGAGCGTCTGCATGGCGATCGCCATCGGAGCTTCGGTGATCGTGTCCATGTTGGCGCTGATGATAGG
>DASUEL010000658.1:0-6236 GCA_036275095.1 Bdellovibrionales bacterium | reverse complement strand
CCGCGAGATTGAATGCACCGCCCAAGCGCAAGCTGGGCTTGCCTTCATACTTGTCGGTCGCACCCGCAGCCGTCTCGCTCTCTGAACGGCTCATTAGATCGAGGTGCGCATAGCCATGCCAGTTGTCTTTCGAGAGGCCGCCACGCAGCTCGAGCGTGCTCGCCTTGTCATTCGGGTACGCTGCGGTCGCAGGCGGCACGATTTCGGCGTTGTTCTCGGTGCTTCCGTAGAGGAGCGAGGCACCCCACTTCATGTCGCCACCACCGGCTACAATAGCCTCGAACGTGTTGTGCGGCTCAGACAGAGCGAAGCCCATCGCAGTTTCAATGATTCCAATTCGAGTCGCAGCATTCGACTCACGACCGAGCTGGATACCCATTTTCACGGCGCCGAGCTCACGAAACATACCGCCTTCGGCATTCGGGGTCGAAGGCACGGTGCTGCTCCCCATTTCGAAATTCGCGAAATCACCCTGACGTGCCAAGAGTGCCGGGTTCAGGAAGATCATGCGTGTATCTTCGATGTACGCTGAGCCGTTTTCGTCTTGAGCCAGAGCCTGCATGCGAGCCTTTGAAGCCATAGCGCTGCTCGAGAATAGAGCAATCGCCACCATGAACACGATACGTGTCATTGGAAGTCCTTTCTGTTGTTGTGTTGCCCGAGCGTTTTGCTGCCGAAAAACAAAGTTGTCACCATCAGAGGCGCCGAGTCAGAACGAAATGCTGGTCTCAAAACGAGACATTTCAATTTGAGCGGCCTTCGTGCTGGTCTGAGACCGAGACAATCTGTCACGCCCCACTCTGAGTGCCGCCGACTTTTGTCTTAAGTGCCCGAATGCACGGGCCGAAGAGTAATATGACAAGTTACGTTCTTTTTCGGGAGGGAGTCCCCATGGTCCGTCTACTACTCGTCTCCGCCCTTGCCTTGGGCTTTGCAGAAGCCAGGGCCGAAGGTGTCTTCATGGTCGTCAAGGGAGACATCAAAGTCGAAAAGGCCGGCAAAGCCTCACCCGCGAAAGTCGGCATGAAGGTCATGCCCGGTGACACAGTCCTCGCCGGTAAGGATGCCCGAGCCAAGATCGTGATGAAGGATAAGAACGTTCTGAATATCTCTCCCGAGAGCAAAATACTCATCGAAAAATACGTCGCGAATGAACAGACCAATGACAAAAACGTCGTTCTCAACGTTTTGTACGGCAAAGTCCGCTCAACGGTTAACCAAAAGTACGACGGCGAGAAAAACAAGTTCCACGTAAAAACGCCCTCGGCGGTTGCAGGCGTGCGCGGCACGGACTTCATTTCAAGCTACAGGCCCGAAGTGAAGAAAGCGGAGTTCATCACCTTCGAAGGCCGCGTTGAGGTCGGTAAACTCGACGGCACGGGCCAAATCGTGAATTCCGTCATGGTCGACCCAGGCCAGATGACGAGCACGATCGCAGGCGCCCCGCCACAGGAGCCGACTGAGGTTCCAAAGAATGAGCTCGCGAAGCTCGAAACAGACTCCTCTGCCGACAAGAGCAACTCCGGCGAACGGCAACCCGCGAACGAACAGCGGCAGCCTGAATCCGACAAAAACAAGAATGAAAAGAAACAACCCGAGAGCAACCAAGGCGCCACGAACGATCAAAAAAATCAGGACCAAGGCAAAAGTCCTGAGGGCGACAAGAGTCAGCAAGGCGATTCGAACAAACGCGGCAGCCAGGCAACTGGCGGTCCCGGCGCTCCACGCGGGAGCCCCGGCGCCGGCGTGCCTGGCGGCGGCCCCGGCAACGCCCAAGGCGAAGGCTATGACAATGGCCAAGGTGCGAAGGCCGGTTATGGCGACCAGCCAGGCAAACCCGGCACGTCTTCCAATGAAGGCGGCACGATCTACGGGGGAGCGAATTCTCCCAACGGAGGTCCTCGCGATCCCGCCTCGCTCACGCCGGGACCGCTCGGCCCACCGCCCGTTGGCGGAGGCGAGTGCATGTTCTGCGGCGTTGAAGGGCCCATTGGCGGCGACTATGCGAACGTCGCGCCCCCTCCGCCGATCGGCGATTTTCTACCGCCGCTTCCGCCACCCATGCCTGGCATCGGTGACGTCTATCGCCCACCCGATGATCTGATCCGGCAAAACCGCACGCTCTTGCTGATCAACGTCGTTTATCAGTAAGACTTAAGTGCTAACACGATGGCTAAGAACAAGGATCCCCAACGGGGATCCTTTTTTATTTTTTCGAGTCAAATCATTCAGGTATCCTGTTAGCTGATCGACGCACATCCAAGGAGAGGCAACTTGAAAAAGCGCACATGGACGATGGTGCTCGCAGCCTGCATTTTATCGGCTTCGTTCTCTCACGCTCAGGCCAAGAAAACCTCGAAACCACCGCAGAAACTTCCGGGAAAAAAGGGAACGGTCGCCTCCGAACTGACGGACCCAAGCCATGCAGCGCCAGCCGCACCACGCCTCAAAGGCCGTCGCCCGCCGCTCGATCCCAACAAATCCGTGCGCATCGAATACACCAACATGAAGTGGAACATCGACAGCACGAAGCCCGACACCGCGGCCGTCGTCCTGCGCGACGCCCAGACCGGCCGCACGGTTCAAGTGCAGCTCTATGAAACCGCGCCCGACTCCGGGCAGTTTCGCGGCTACTACAACATCACCTGGGGAGCCGCTGATGAGCTGCTGCCCGAGATTTACGTCCCGACCGAACCGATCCGCGACGAAGCCGACGCCGTCGCGATTCAGAAGCAGCTCGAGCTTCGAAAAATGCGGCGCCTTCCCTTCATTCTGAGAAAAGGCGAAAAACAAGAGCAGCTGGTCGAGGTCTTCAACTCGCGGCAAGAGGCGCAGACCGCCCTCGATGCATACAAAGCCGCCGCCGAAGCGAAGCTCCCTCCAAAAGACAACGTCGCCGCCAAAGCCCTGCTCGAAACCGCCGAGCTCGCCAAAATCGAAGCACAAAAAAAGAAAGAGGCCGAAGAGGCGATGGCTCGTGAGGCCGAGCGGCGGCGTCTCGAAGAAGCCGAGCGCCAGCGCGCCGATGAGCTACGCAGACAACAAGAGGCCATCACGGCCGCCGAGCGCGAGCGCCGCAAAAAACTCGCTCAACAACAGGCAAGCACCGCCATGGACCTCTTTCGCGCCGGCCAATTCGAGCCAGCCGAGGCGGCATTCAAAAAAGCACACGAGCTCGATCCCAACGACACGTCGTTTTATTTCGGCTATGGCGTCACGCTCTACCGCAATAAAAAATATAACGACTCGCTCGTCATTCTGCGCCTCGCAGCCGACGATTCCGTCAATGCGGCCGAACGCGACTTCTTTATCGGTTTGAACCATTTGGCGTTGAAAGAGTATTCGCAGGCGCTCTCGACTTTTCAGCGCGTGAAAGCCGCAAAGCACCCGCAGATCAGCCCCTCCGCGGCCTTCTACGAAGGCGTCGTGCACTTCAATGAGCTCCGGTACGAACCAGCGAAAGATTCCTTTCAGGAAGTTCTCGATACGTCGCAAGACCCGAAGATGGACCAGGCGGCCGAAGACTACATCGAGAAAATCGAAGGCATCCTCTACTTCATTCGCAATAAAGAAAAACAATTCTTCATCACCGCAAGTATCGGCGCGCAGTATGACTCAAACGTTTTGCTCGTGAACACGTCCGACCCTTCAACCGGCACGGCGACCGACGTCGCCGACACCCGCACGGTTTTCGGCGCGGGCTTCGAGTATCGTCCCGTTTACACGAAAGAGACCGAGTTCAGCGCGAAGATCAAGACCGACATGATTTTCTCGCAAAAGAGCACCAACGTTCTTGCCGACCCGTTCCTCGTCGCGCTGAAGCTGCCGTACAAACATAAGGGCATGCTCTGGGGCAAGGGTTACCGGATGGAGCTTACCCCCGGTTACGAGATACTCAAGCTCGACGTCGATCAGAGTGGCGCCAGCAAGAGCATGTTCGCAGCACTCGGTGACAAAGAAAACTACCTGAACTCCATCACGCTCGACTGGGTCAATACTCGAATCATGACCGATGACTGGTATACCTCGTACAACCTCAAACTGCGCTCGGACGCGGTCGGCAACGAAGCGGGCTCGAGCGCCGCCGGCGACAACGACCCTTCGGCGTTCCAGGCGACATTCACCTGGAACAACATGTGGTTCATGAACAAGAAAAAAACGACCGCGTGGGTCACCGACCTCGGGCTCACGCAGAACAGCGCCAAGGGCAAGAACCTCGCGTACACGAAGCTGAGTGGCTCAGCCTCATACATGATGCCCTGGGTTTGGGACATGACGGCGATGGGTAACTTGACCCTTTACCACTCCCAGTATCCGCAGCGCGACCCGAGCGCCCGACAGGACACAAACGCCGCGGCCACCGTTATGGTACTCAAACCCGTAACTGACTGGCTGAAGACGAGCCTTTCGGTAAACTACACGCTCAATGAGTCGAATGTCAGCTCGAGCAAGTACAACAAGCTGCTCGGCATGCTTCTCTTCTCGGGTGAATGGCAATTTTAGTAGTGATGCAGGATTTCCGCGACTGCCGATTTGATGTCGCGGAAGACGTCGGGCGCGACCGGCACGCGCTCGTGGTCTTTCACCGACGCTTGCAGAAGCTCGTCGGCTCCTTCGATAAACGGTAAATCGCCCTGGAGCGCCAGAAGCTTGAGCTCGAAGTGCAGTTTCAGCTGCGCGAGCTGAGTCGTCGTCTCGAGGCTGCGCAGGGCGTTCCCCAGAAGATGAAAGACGCCCTCGGAATGCACCATGCCCTCTTTGCTCATGCGGTCCACGAGAGCCACGAAGTGCAGAGCAAGATCAAGGCGCTCGTAATCGTGCCGAAGTCCATCGAAGTCTTCGATCAGCGAGGCCTCTTGCATTTGCAGCATGGCTTCGGGATTGTGATGCGACTGGCGGAAGTGCACCTGAATGTAATGGGTCGGCTGCAGGATTCCGCCGCCGAAACGCTTGCGGCTCTTGACCGCTCCGCGCGCGTAGTACACGACCTTCGCGCCCTGCGGATTGAGTCCGTGGATCACCAGATCTGATTCGCCGTGCGGAATGACTCTCAAAACGATGAGCTTTTCGGTCATGCCCTCTCGTACCCCGCGATGCGCGCGATGTCCAGTGAACCTCGCCTTCACACTTTACTAGGTTAGGCCGAGATTTCAGCGGGGACGGAGTCTTTGCGGCGAAAATAAAAGTAGGCGCCGAGGAGGCCCCACGAGATCGAAACGATCTGGTATGCGGTCACGGCCGCGGGACCCAGTTGCGACTCGAAGCCTAAGTACCAATTAAATAGCACGAAGAACGCGGCTTGCCCGACACCGATCCCCGCGGGCGCAATGGGTGCCGCCATCGCGATCAAACCAAGTGGAACCACGAACGCGTAAGAGTCCCAGCTGATCGGCCTCGCTTCGAGTGCGCCGCCGATCAGCCAAAAAAACGAAACCGTCAAAATTTGGGTCATGAGACTTGCCGCCATCGCGCGCGCGAGGGCCGAAGGCTGCGCCCGGTAGGAAGCCAGAACATCATAGAATCTCGCGAGAAAACCTCCGGCCGGAACATGTCTCAAGACCTTCAAAATGACCCGCTTCACTCGCCGTGAAAAGGCCGTGCCGAAAAGAAAAACGAAGGCCAAAAACAACGCCGTCGTCGAACCGGCGAGCAGCATCAGCTCCTTGCGGGTGCGGATGAACTCGAAATTCGCGGCGAGCGCGACGATCCCGATGCAAGTCATCGAGAACAGGCCGATCAAGCGATCAAGCAGCACGCTCGTCGCGGCCGCCATCTTGCGCTCCCCGTGATCTTTGATTACGTAGTAGGCTTTGACCAGATCCCCGCCCACGCCGCCCGGCATGGCAATATTGAAGAACATGCCGATGAACGTAAGGCGAAAGGTCGAGCCGAAGTCTGTCTTGAAGCCTTGTCCCTGCAACAGGGCCAGCCAGCGATAATTATTCGAAGCCAGCGAAACGAAAACAATGAGAAAGCCGCAGACGATGTAATAGGGCGTCAGGAGCTTGAGAAGGAGATTGAAATCGAGGCGGCCGCTCAGGATCAGCCAGACAATCAAAGCGCCAGCAACGAGAAACTTAGCGGCATTGGTGAGGTGCTTTCGAACCTTCATTGACCTTGTTATTTCCTCCACCTCATACTATTGCTTATTGAACGCAAATAAGCATCAAATCTCAGGGAAACTATTATGAAAATCGCGATGATCGGTACTGGATATGTGGGTCTCGTAGCGGGCG
>DASUEL010000657.1:0-2729 GCA_036275095.1 Bdellovibrionales bacterium | reverse complement strand
CAAGGTGGCCCTTAGGAGCTCCCAGTCGCTCGTCCAGAGTCCCGCGATGAATCCGCCGAGATACGCGGACTGCTTTACGTGCTGCGCGAGCGGCGTCGTTTCCGCAAGCACGCTGCGCGCGTAACGCGTTTGTATTTCGAGCTCGGGATGAATCAAGGCGCAGTGCAAGTCCTCGGGTACGGGAATCTGTACGTAGTGCCCGGGCGCCGCGACCAGGTTCATGCCTCCGCGCAAACATGGAAGTACGTTGTCGAGATGGGTGGAGCCGCTGGCCACGCGCTCGCCTTCGAGCGCATACGCCAGAATCTCGGTCCACGGGCGCGGCTTCGCGAGACAGGCGTTGAGCGCGACGACCGCCGCCACGGCCGAAGCCGCGGAGCCGCCCATTCCGGAGCTCAGCGGGATTCCTTTGTCGATGCTGAGCCTGAATTCACCCTCGAGCCCGAGCCCGTTGATCATCGCTTGCAGGCTGACCGCGGCGGTATTGCGGAGCGAGTCCACGGGAATCTTCTTCGCGGCCTCGCCATACGGCGAACGCACGCCGGTTACGGTCACGCCGGCGGGACCGCCCTCGCTCCACTGGAGCTCGACGGTGTCGCCGGCTCCCACGAATGAAAATCCGAGAATGTCGAAGCCGACGGCGACGTTTGCGACCGATGCGGGTGCGAACGCCTTGGCCCGTTTCATTTCACCGCTCCAAGATAGCTCGATAGGCGCAGCAGATCGGCGAAGGCGCCCGCCGCCGTCACCTCGGGCCCCGCGCCCGGGCCTTGCACGATCAAGGGCTGAGTTTTATAGCGCTCGGTCGTGAACGACACGATGTTGTCGCTTCCAGTGATGCGCGCGAACGGGTGGTTTTTCGGATAGGAGCCGAGCTTCACGCGCGGCGCGCTCCCCGGCTCGATGACGCCGACGAAGCGCAGGACTTCGCCTTTGCCGTCCGCGGTCTTGAGCCGCGCTTCGATTTCATGGTCGAACTTCGCGAGGCCCGCCATGAACTCGTCGGCGGTTTTGACCGAACGCAGGGGCTGCGGCACCAGGCTTTCGACCGAGACATCCCCAAGCTCATAGGTTTGGCCGAGCTCACGGGAGAGAATGATCAGTTTGCGCGCGACATCGGTACCTGAAAGGTCGTCGCGCGGATCAGGCTCCGTGTAACCCTTTTGCTTCGCCTGCGCGACGACTTCCGAGAACTTCGTGCCTGGCGCGAGCGTATTGAATATGTATGAAAGCGTCCCTGAGAGTATTCCTTCCACGCGCAAGATACGGTCGCCGGTTTGAACCAGGTCCTTCAGTGTCGATAGGACCGGCAGGCCCGCGCCGACGGTCGTCGAGTACAAATAGTGCACGCGGTGGCGGCGCGCGGCCGCCCGCAGCTGTTCATAGTATTTGTAATCGCGCGAGTTCGCCTTTTTGTTCGGCGTGACGAGATGTATTCCCGCGCGCATCCAGTTTTCGTAGAGCCCGGCAACGGCATCACTTGCGGTGCAGTCGACCAGCACGGCATGCGGAAAATAGAACGGCTTGATGTGCCGCGCGAGCGCCTCATTGTCGAGCGGCT
The DNA here is from genome assembly GCA_036275095.1 of Bdellovibrionales bacterium. Classification (GTDB taxonomy): domain Bacteria; phylum Bdellovibrionota; class Bdellovibrionia; order Bdellovibrionales; family DASUEL01; genus DASUEL01. The sequence goes on along the minus strand of DASUEL010000657.1, from coordinate 1,168 downwards.
GCGCGCCTTGCTCGAACGCGCTCTCCCAGTCCTCGAGCGGAATCGGCTGGTCCGAGAGCAGCATCTTCTTTGAATTGGCGATCGCGCGAATGCGAAAGTCGATGCGACTTTGCTGTTTGAGAAGCGCCAGGCGCTCACTCAGCTGGCGAAGCAGCGTCTTGCCGATGAGCCCCGGTCCGATCAGCCCTAGGGAAATGGTCTGCTCCGAGAGATAAAATCCAGAATGGGCCGCTCGCAGCGCCCGATGGCGGTCGGCATGGCCTACGACCACCGAGATATTGCGCTCGGAGGAGCCTTGCGCGATCGCCCGCACGTTGACGCTCGCCTGCGCGAGCGCCTTGAAGAGCGTCGCGGCCACGCCCGGCATATGAACCATATTGTCGCCGACCGCGGCGAGGATGCTGCACTTCTCGCTCAAATCGACTTTTTGAATCAGCCCGTGATGAATCTCGGAGAAAAACGCCTTCTCGACCGTCGACTTCGCGAGCGGCGCCTGGTCGAAAGGCACGGCGAAACAAATCGACTGCTCGGAGCTGGCCTGAGAAATCATGATCACGCTCACACCCACTTCGCGAAGCGAGCCGAAAAGGCGCTGCGCGATACCCGGCACGCCCATCATACCGGTGCCCTCGAGGTTGACGAGCGCCACGTGATCGACGAGGGCGAAACCTTTCACAGCGTGAGCGGCATCGTTCGGTTTCGCATTCTCATTCGGAAAGTGAATCAACGTACCTTTGTCCTCGGGCCGGTAGGAGTTGCGAATCCAAATCGGAATCTTTTCTTCCATCGCCGGCGCCATGGTCTTGGGATGCAGAACCTTCGCGCCGAAAAACGCGAGCTCATTGGCCTCTTTGTACGAAAGATCGTGCAGCATGAACGCTTCGGGCACGATGCGCGGATCCGCGCTCATCACGCCATCGACTTCTTTCCAGATGGTGAGCGAGCGCGCCTTGACGAGTTTAGCGACGATGGCGGCCGACCAGTCGCTTCCGTTACGCTTGAGCGTCGTCGGCATGCCTCCGCGAAGGCTCGCGATGTAACCCGTGAAAACCGCGATGTCGTTTTCGAGAAAAGCCGTCTGCTTGCGGAGCGCCTCTCCGCTTTCGCTCCAGAGCACGACGGGTCCGGCATCACTGGGATCAACGAAGATCACCTGGCGGGCATCAGC
>DASUEL010000656.1:0-3199 GCA_036275095.1 Bdellovibrionales bacterium | reverse complement strand
TCAGCAGGGAACAAACCGCCTGTTCGTGCGAGTTTGGGATGCGTACGAGGGAAATTCTCGCGTGGATCTGCCGGTGATTACTGTCCAGGTGATTGATTAGGTCGTGCTGACGGGGCCGCATCAAGTCCTTGGTTGAGCTCGAAAGCGTAGGCCGTGTAGCTCGATGCCGGCATGATGGCGCTGAGATACCGGAAATACCGGTCTTGTCTTGAGAGCCGCGAGAGGCGCCCTTCGCGGTAGGCGATCTCCGGAGTCAGGGCGAGGTCGACAGCCAAATAAAACGCGAGCTCGAGCCTTGCAAGCTGGTCGATCAGGGCGCTTTCCGCGCTCTGCCTGAGCTTGCCGTCGGCGTCGTTACGCTTTAGATCGACGAATGATTTGGCAAGTGAGGAAATGGCTTCATATTCCGGCCGGGCTTCGAGGAAAGCTTCCAGCTGCCGTGTTTCCGAAAATGTGAAATGGTAAAGCGTCGCGAGTTGATCGAGCCATTTCGGCAAGGTGTCCGCGAGAGCGTGATGATTCGCATCGGTCTCGAAATTGGGCTTAATTTTGGCTTGCCAGTGATCGGGTCGAATCGCGCTGTGGGCCCGAGTGAGCATGCCGTTACCGCCTTTGTCGAACACATAATAACTTCGGATGTCTTTCATGCCGCCGCCGAGGCTGATGATCAAAGAGGGAGCCATTTGAAGAACTCGTTCGGCCCGGGCTTTGAGCTCCTGGGCGGAAAGGCCGTGCAAGTCGCTCTTGATGCTGTCGACCGAATGGTCGCGGCGAGACATGAAGTAGCCGGGGAGCATGCGCCGGATTCGCTGAGCCTTTGTGACGTCGGGAATTGTGAACCACTCGCCGTATATGACGCTTCGGTACTCGGCCATTAGTTTTTCGGCATCGCCTTTCATCGAAAAATTCCGCTCGAAAGTGCCGGCCTTCAGTCCGCTCGATCGTACGGAACCCATGACTTTTCGGCCGTAGAGGTAATATTGCCTCATGACTTCAGGACTCTGATGCATGTCTGACAAGTGCGAGAGATCGTGATTGAAGAAAGATCCTGCCGCGAAGGGCATGCGGCCCGACCCGACGAAATTGTAATACGTCTCATGGCTGAATTGAGGTACCTTGGTGGCTAGGACCCACTCCGCACCGGGCCAAGCGTCAACCGCCGGTGAGAAAACGCGATATTCAGGTGGAGTGACTGGTGCCCCGTCTTTGATCTTCTGGAGAATGAGCGCGGGGCGGATGACTTCGGTTTCGCTCACCACTCCGGATTTTATCATGGTTCGAAGATGTCTTTCATAATTGGCGAAAATCTCAAGGAACGTAGCGGGCGGTTGAAATGAAGGTTTTCCGTCCGAATCTCTGATGAATTTGAAGCCGAGCTCTTCAAGTACTTTGGAATGGCGTACGCCGTTGAAGTAATTCTGACTATGCCCTGCTCCGACATTGATATTGTCGAGAAATGGATTCGTCCACTCCTTGAGCGGTCCGAACGCTAATTCTATGCCCTTCCTGTAGCTCGCTTCCAGTACCTGGCGTTGGGACTCTGGAATTGTCAAAGCGCCAGGGAGAAGCGAGCGGTACGGCCAGGCTGCGGAGTGAACAGCTCCCCCGCAGGTGCCACCGTAGGCGGGCGGCGCGCCAAAGACCACGAGCATGGCGATCACTGAAAACGCCAGGTAAAACGAGAGTTTCGAGGCAAGCTTTGCCGGGGCCATCAGTGTCATCCTCGTCGAATAATTCGACAGTTTCTGGCCGCCCCATTTCGATTATTTCGAACTGCGGCCGTACGTTTCAGGTTAGCAAAGACCGGTCCGCTGGCGGGCTGAGGCGTTGAACGATTAAACGGTCGTGGCACTTTTATAAGTGGCGCCGGGCCGGCCCGGCCCACGTTGGATTTCTCCAGGCATGGCTCCTGCTTTAGCTCGGGACGCGGGCGTAGCTTACTCCGCGTGGAGCGCATTATGAAAACCGGAATTCTGACGGGTATTTTGGTGTTGTTGGCGGCCGTAAACGCCAGCGCGCAGATTCGTGATGTCAATCCGAGCGTCGTCGAGCGAATTTTGATCGAGCGCAACCACACGACCGGCGCGAATATCTACCGGATGTGCGCTCCCGGGAAGGGCACGGGCGAGCCCGTCACCTATCAAGGCAAGGAGTACAACTGCCCGACGAGGCTCGGTTGCCGCCCCCAAGGCGCCTATTACGACCGAGAGCTCATTGCCTATCAGAAGCTCATGAAAATCAACCGCGGCATCGTGATCGGTGTCGACGCGGTCGCCGTGATCATCGTCGCGATCCCGGCTATCGCGGCCGCTAAAGGCATCGCGGCCGGTACGGTGGCGGCCGGCATAGGTAAAGGGCTCGGAATCGTGACCGGAGTGAACATTGCTGGCTGGACACTCACGCCGTACATTTCGCGCATTACTTCGAAAATGGATTGGACGCGGTACACGCGCGCCATCGAAGGTATCAGCACCGCGTGGGACGTGAACCCGGCCTATCCAATCGGCGTTGAGCGCGCGTTTGTCCTAAGAGACTTGGGCGAAACGCTCAACAAGACTCTTTGCAATCTCGATCACGGCGTCGTTTTTCAGTAAGGCCGGGTCCAGCAAGGGACGTCTTCATTTGGCGTTGTCACCCCGCGGGTGAGCGCATATCCTGCGGCCATGCGTTCCGCGTTCCGCTGGCTCATCTTCAGTGTCATCTTCGTTCTGGCGCTCGCGTACGCGCGCTTCAAATACCCCAGTTCAAACTTGGCGCGTGTGACGGTCATCAATCAGAGCGGTGAGCGGATCGCCTCGGGGACTCTCGAGCTTTGCGGCGAGCGTACCGCGCTCGACGGAATGGCCAATGGCGATTCCAAACGGTTTACCCTGCCGGTCAATGGGGACTGTCACTACGAAGTCGAGGTCAAGTTACTCTCGGGCCGTACGGTCGCGGGCGGGGTCGGCTACGTCACGCACGGCATGAGTTTCGACGACGCCGTCATCATCCAGCCAGAAAAGATCGCGCTCGGGCGCCAACCCGGGCCCTGAGTCGCCATAGCGCGCCACAGCCACGGCTGGCGGCCCCTCAAATTTGTGCTAGATAATAGAAAGATAGTCTCAACGGGCCCATAGCTTAGTTGGTTAAAGCAGCCGGCTCATAACCGGCGGATCCTAGGTTCAAGTCCTAGTGGGCCCACCAACCACTCGCTCCGCGA
>DASUEL010000655.1:0-4665 GCA_036275095.1 Bdellovibrionales bacterium | reverse complement strand
CTTCTCGAAGGGCGGCCGAAAACCAGCTTGTTCAGGCGCGCGTTTCCTGAATCGGATAGCCAGGGGCGCTCATCGCGGGCGCTTCTGTCAAAGCTCTATGACCGGGTGCGAGGCCGGGTCGAAGGCAGTTATCACCAAGTCCAGAATCTAAAAACGTGTCTTCCGCGGGTGAGCGACCCGAAATGTTCCGAAATTCAAGATTGGCTGCGGAAAGACTTGCCTGAATTTGTCAAAGCGGTTCGATTCCACTTGAGCTTGGCGCAAAGTCCCGCGCAGGCGGCCACGAAAGCCGGGCGCGCTTCGAATATTCCCAATTTCTCCATGCGGCCGCTGGGGAGCTTCAAGCTTGTAAGCTGGGTCCCGATGCACGACCGTGAGACCGCCCGCGCCCATGAATCATTGAATCGTTATCGGGACGATATTCATAACGAAAGCACGCGGCGCGTACAGAGCGGAGAATTAAAGCCCGATGAAGTCGCGGACTTCAAAAGCGAAAGCCTGCTCGCAATTCGCTATCAGCATTATTTGACCTATTTCAACCTTCTTTCGGAGCTGCCCCTTTTGCAGTACCTCAAAGGGCCCGGCGCAACGCCAGCTCAGGTCGCGACCGCTCTCGGCCAAATGGAGCGCAACCTATCCGCTGAGCGTGCAGAGCTGGATCGACTCAAGGCTTTGCTGGATAAACCGGGGCCGCTCGACCGGTCCGTGATGGATCTGCTCGACTACAACTCGGCGCTCGAAGAGGTTTTGCTCGAAGACAATCAGTATTGCGGGCTTGCGGCATCCCTGAAGTATACATCCAGTAACAGGATGCTCGGCAGCGCGATCTTGACGGCGGGCCCGATTTTGGCGGCTTCATTTTTCGCTCCGCCTATTGCGGCTATCGGTCTCGGCGTTGCCGCGGGCGGCGTGCATGCGCATCGTAGCTACCAGGATTACAAACTATCCGAGCGCAGGCTCGTCTCGCATATTTACGGCGATGGAATCGGCTCGGAGCTCAGAGACGCCGAGGCCGCACGGCGAATCAAAAACTTAAGTGTGATCACGTTGCCGGTCGGCTTTGGCCTCGCGGGCACGGCGGTGCGGGCTCTTAAGGCGTCACCAGGCGCCGTGGCGTTTGGCCTTCGGCTTTTCGAAACGGTGCCGTAATGTCTATTCGATGGTATCGGCGAAACCGGCGTCGGGATAATCTTCTTTTAAAAACTTGAATGCCCATTGCGTGCCGAAAAGCACGATGGGGGAGCCGTTGCGGTCTTCGACGTACATGGTTTCGCTCTTGCGCGCGCTTTTGATTTGCTCGGCGCCGCTCGTCACCCATTTGGCCATGATGTAGGGGAGCTTTTCCATGCGCACCGGCGTGCTGTACTCGGTGTTCATACGGTGCTCGAAAACCTCAAACTGCAGCTGGCCGACGGCGCCGATCATGACGCTCGAATCGACGTTGCCGGGAGGAACGAGAATCTGCACGACGCCTTCATCCGACAGCTGCTCGACGCCTTTGCGGAACTGCTTGCGTTTCGTCGGGTCGACTGGACTCACGCGCACGAAATGCTCGGGCGCGAAGCGCGGAATGCGCTGGTACTCGACGGCCGGGTCCTGTGTGAGCGTGTCGCCGATGCGGAGCGAGTTCGTCGTGTCGACGACGCCGATGATGTCGCCCGCCTTCGCGTTCTCGATGGTCACGCGGTCGCGGCCGAAGATGTGAACGGCGTTGTTGAGCCGCACCTCGCCCTCTTTGCGCGGACAGTAGGCGCGAATGCCTTTTTCGTACTCGCCCGAACACACGCGCATGAAGGCGAGACAATCGCGATGCATCGGATCCATGTTCGCCTGTACTTTGAAGACGATCGCCGAGAATTTTTTGTCTTCGGGCTCGAGCGTTTTGTCTTTGGCTTTGCGTGCGCCCGGCGGCGGCGCAAGCTTGATGAACTCGTTCAAAAAGACTTCGATCCCGAAGTTGTTCATGGCGCTACCGAAGAACACGGGCGTGAGGTTTCCCGCGAGCACGCGCTCGACGTCGAGCGGGTCGCCCGCGGCCTGCAGCAGCTCGAACTCGGCCATGAACTGGGCGAGCGCCCGCTGCGAAGCCGAGTCTTTCAGCTCGTTTAAAGTATTGAGGTCGCTCAGCTTCACGATTTGCGAATCGATGGCTTTCGCCTTCGACTCGTGGTCGTTGTCGGGGCGAAACCAGTGAATTTGTTCTTTATAGACTTCGTAGATGCCGCGAAAGTCGGGGCCCATGCCGATGGGCCAGTTCACCGGCGATGAGCGAATACCCAACACGGTCTCGAGCTCGTCGAGCAAGTCGAGAGGCTCACGGCCCGGGCGGTCCATCTTGTTGATGAACGTGAAAATCGGGATGCCGCGCAGGCGACAGACCTCGAAAAGCTTTCGGGTCTGCGCCTCGACGCCTTTGGCGGCGTCAATCAACATCACGGCCGAGTCAGCGGCGGTGAGCGTGCGATAGGTGTCTTCGGAGAAGTCTTTGTGGCCGGGCGTATCGAGCAGGTTGATTTTGAAGCCGTCGTAATCGAATTGTAGAACGGTCGAACTGATCGAGATGCCCCGCTGCTTTTCCATCTCCATCCAATCGGAGGTGGTCTGCTTGCGGCCCGCTTTGGCTTTGACCGAGCCCGCTTCGCGAATGGCGCCGCCGTAAAGCAAAAGCTTTTCGGTCAAAGTCGTTTTGCCCGCGTCGGGATGCGAAATGATGGCGAACGTGCGCCGGCGCTTAATTTCATCCATGGAGAGCGGGTATCATATAAGGTTTCGCCTGCTAATGCACGGCTCAACTTGCGTTTTGGAGAGCCGGGATCAACAGTGACGCTTTTGGGAGCCTGCAAACAAACTGACGGTCAAGTGCTTAAAAATCAGGCTCCCGACTGGCACGAATATGGCTTTTCCAGTTCCGGGGGCCAATAACCACTTGGAGGACGAGCCGTGAAGCCATGGTCGATTCGCCCAGCTCTCATCGTTTTGGCGGCGCTCTTCGCGCAGGCCGCCCACGCCCAAAAAATCAAACCCTTCGCACCGTTGACCGGGCCTTACACCGTCGGCGTAACCCAGTTTCAGTGGACGGACGATCGCCGTGAAGAAGCCTTCACGAAAAAGAACGGCGACCGCAGGGTCGTAACGGTACAGATCTGGTACCCGGCCGAATCCGGCAGTGCGGGCGGGCCCGCGCCGTACGTGCTGGCTCCCGCCGAGTTCGCCGGTCCCACCGATGACGCTAAAAAGATTTTGATGGCCAATGCGCTGATCGAAACCGGCGCGAAACTGGACGTTCCGGTATCGAAAAGCCAGGCGCGGTTTCCGGTCTTGATATACAACCCCGGCGGCGGCAACCCGCGCTTTCTCAGCTCCTTCGTGGCGCTTCAGCTTGCGAGCCACGGTTACATCGTGGCCGGAGTCGAGCACGTCGGCGATTCCATGGCGACTCATTTGCCCGACGGTACGCCGCTCACGCTCGACAACCCGCCGCTGCCGCCGAACCCATCGTTCGATCCACAAACCGCGACCGCCGCGCAATGGGTCGACCAGATTCGCTCGGAATGGGCTCAGCGCGACCGTCTCATGTCGGTCACGTATGGAGACAATCTTTTCGTGCTCAAGAAGTTAGTGGAGCTCCATCGCGGCCATTCGGCTTTTAAGGGCCGGCTCGATCTCAAAAAAATCGGCGCGCTCGGCTGGTCGTTCGGCGGCGCGCATGCCGCGCAACTTCTCGTGCGGCAGCGCGAGATCAAGGCCGCCGTCGTTTTGGACGGCCAAATGTTCGGGCCCGGCAAAACCCAGCTCGCGACCGAAAAACCGTTTCTGCTCTTTCACGGCACGCACGGCGGAGACGCGCCGGGCGCGCTCGGCGAAGCGTTGAAAGTCTTGAACGCCGAGACCGAGTCCTGGAACGTTCATCTCGTCGAAAAATCGACGGGTCCGCGCTACCGGGCCTGGGTTCACGGCACCGAGCACGGCAGCTACTCCGACTGGCGATTGCTCTTCGCGTATGCCGGCGGCGATGAGCGCGAGATCGCGAAGGCCCGCCGTCACGCGCAGATCATCAGCGAACTGACGGTGGCGTTCTTCAATAAGCATTTGCTCGGCGCAACGTCCGGCCTGCCCACGTACGACGAGCTCGAAGTGCGCTTGCAGGTGTGGGGCCGCTAAGACGCGGCCTTCACTCCGCGCCTGGTCCCAGCTCGAGCGCTTCCTCGGCCAGGCAATTGCGGATTGCCTCGCGAAACCGGCCGTCGTAAGCGATCAGGGCGCCCCAATTGTAGTCCCCGAATGCGCACCCGCCATTCGTGTGCACGCCGATGATTTCGTGAGTCTTCGTCAGCACGATCGGCGAACCTGAGTTGCCTCCCGACGTCGACACCGTATAGAAAATCCGTTTCGGCGCCGAAAGTTCGGGTTCTTGATCGGGAAACTGATAGGCGATCACCGGGCCGTAATCGACTTTTTGGACATAGTTGAGCTCTGGAGTTTTTTTACTGAGGCCGTAGCCCGCCAGATAAACCGTCTCGCCAATCGGTACCTGGATCGGCGCGACTCTCATGTAGCCTTGCACGTCGCCGGGCCATCTTCCCGTAACTGAGTTCGGCCGCATCCGGAAGACACTCCAATCTCCTTCATTGAAGGATTCAGAAAGATCCACGATTTTCATCAGCT
>DASUEL010000654.1:0-2176 GCA_036275095.1 Bdellovibrionales bacterium | reverse complement strand
CGAAGCCGCGAAGCCCGCGCCACGTTCGTCCGACATCATGACGAAGTTGAGATTTTGCGAACGAAACTCCGCAAGCAGCGGAATTATCGATTGTCCCGGGTAACCAAATACGGTTTCTACGCCCGACTCTCGAAGAGTCTTGGTAACGAAACTTGCCACGCTCTGCATCTTTCACCTTCGCGACAATGATTGGCCGAATTCATCATGCATTTCGGCGCAATGATGCCAAATCTGAATTATGAACTGTTCTGCTTTAAGAAATAATTCCGCTGGCCGGCCAGTCCCCCTCGACTTGACATCGCGGATCGATGCGGGAATCGTTAGAGGAAGAGCGCGGGTCTGTGGAGGGTGGTCCTAATGCGAATGCGTCATGTAACAGATCGTGGTGACTTGCCGGAGCAGCATAGGCCGATTCTCGATGAAATCGTTCAAACCCGCGGCCACCTGCCGAAGCCTTTCGCTCTTTTGCTGAACCACCCGGAGCTCGCGGAACGAGTCGCAGGCCTCGGCTCCTTCGTTCGTTACGAAAGCTCGCTGCCTGATCGCGTTCGCGAAATCGCGATATTGACGAGCGCAACCGAAAATAAGTGCGCATACGCCCGAGACCGTCATGAGATTCACGCGCGAAATGCCGGCGTTCCCGAAGATACGATCAATGCGATTCTGGAGGACCGTGAGCCACTGCACGCGGGAGACCGCCTGATCGTCTCATTTGGCCGTGAAACTTTGCGCAAACATGCCGTCGGCGACAGTCTTTTCGAAAATGTAAAAGAGCGCCTGGGGCCGGCCGGCGTTCTGGAGCTGACCGGCACGATCGGCTATTACGCTCTTTTGGCGGTCATTCTCAACACGTTCGACAGTCCACGAGACTGAGCTCCGTCGCATGTCACTCCTAAGCTGGTTAGCCGATCGCGCACGAACCACAGCTGAGAAACCCTTTCTTATCGAAGGCGGTAAAACCTGGTCGTATGGGGATGTGTACGCCGCCAGTCAAGTGGCCGCCGCGCATCTCATAGAACTTGGAGTTCGCCCCGGCGACCGCGTCTTGCTGGGGCTTCCGAACGGCATTGAACACTGCATATCGACCTACGGAATCTTGTACGCGGGCGCGACCGTCGCACTGGTAAACCCGCGGTTCACTCAATTCGAAATCGAGCAATTCGCCCGCATTTGCACTCCGCACCTGGCTATCGCCGATCCACTGAACGCCGCATTCGCCAATATGAGCTTAAAACGTGTTTCGCCAACAGCTCTCCGCATGGCGGCCCGTTCGCCGAACGGCCCCCGCGCTTCACCCCAGGGCCTTGCGTTTTTGTTACCGACCAGCGGTACGACCGGGGAGCCGAAAGCCGTCATGCTCGAAGATGCGGCGGTCACGGCAAACGCGCTGCAAATGGCCCGCCGGAAGGAAATATCGGAGGAGGACCGCGCCCTTTGCTCACTGCCGTTGTTTCATTGCAGCGGCCAGGTCGCGGCACTCCAGTCCATCATGGTCTCCGGCGCCTCGATGGTCATACTGAAAGTGATCACGCCGGAGCTGATACTCAACGGTATCTGCTCCTTGAGGGCGTCGATCATAAGTGGCGTACCGGCCGTTTATCAAAATCTCATCGCGCTGAACAAGCGAATGCCCGTCGATCTTTCGTCGCTGCGTCTGTGCTTGACCTCCAGTGCACCGATGCCGCTTGAACTAATCGCCAGAGTCGAAAGAGAGCTCGGCGGCTATATTCTCGAAAGCTACGGCCTTACCGAGTGCAGCGCCGGAGTGACCGGCAATCCGGTGGCGCGAAGAAAGCACGGCACGGTCGGCCCCGCCCTGCCCGATACGGAGATTAAGATTATCGATGAAGCGGGCGCGCCCCTCGAGGCGGGCCGAGCCGGTGAAGTCTACATCAGGGGTCCTCAGCTGATGGCAGGCTATTTCGGCAATCCGGCTGCGACCCGTGAGGTCCTAACCGAGGACGGCTGGTTCAAGAGCGGCGACCTGGGCGATGTCGATTCGGAAGGCTACTTGACGATTCGTTCACGCAAGAAAGATTTCATCAAGTGTTCGGGCTTTGGGGTTTATCCGGCCGAAGTTGAAAACGTCGTTCGCGAAGTCGATGGCGTCACCGATGCGACAGTCATCGGGTTACCCGATCGCCTTTCGGGTGAAACCGTGCACGTCGCGATCATC
>DASUEL010000653.1:0-3274 GCA_036275095.1 Bdellovibrionales bacterium | reverse complement strand
CATTACACACGGGCTCGACTTCTCGAATGACGGTCTGACTTCGGATACGTTCGCGACCATCAAAGAAATCACCGCGATTACTTACGAAATGGGTCAGATCGGCCGCGCCGCGGAGCAAGCTGAAAAGACCGCGGCGCTTTTGCAGCGCGCGGTGAGGGTGAGCCGCACGGGCCTCGATCAATCAGTGGCGCCCACGGGCAATATCATGACGTTCAGCCAGCGCGTGACGGCCTCTTCGCAAAAACGATTGATACCCAATCTCGTGAATCTGGCGCGAATCAAAAAAGGCGACGTGATCGGTTACGACGAGGCCGCGGGCCCGATTCTCGCAGAGCACGACGGCTACATTCTGTTTCCGAAGTATGGCACCCAGGCCGAAAAGAGCTCGGAGCTCTGTCACGTTTTGCGATCGGTGTGATCGCGACCTCGCGCCCGCGAATAGATTTTCATAAATTCAAGTTAGGTAAGTTGTCGCCCATTTCATTTGGACCGTCTCCGCGGGAGACCGTATCCCCGAGGCCCAGCTGTCCCGATTGATTGCGGCCCCAGCATTTGACTCTCGAGTCGTCGAGAAGCGCGCAAGCAAAGTCATGCCCGACCGCCACCCGCAGAACCGAACGGCCCGAGCCCAATTCGACGAAGGCTAAGTTGTCACCCATATCACCGGCATTTCCGCCGCGGGCGACCGTATCGCCTTGGCCCAGCACACCCGCGACATTCGCGCCCCAGCACTTCAGCCGGTCATTGTCGAGAATCGCGCACACCGTGCTGTTGCCGCCGGCGATGCGTTTTACCGTGCGCCCGGCACCTAGGTTGACGAAAGAAAGCATGTCGCCCATTTCGCCAGGCTCGTCGCCGACTTTCAACAGAATGGACAGCTCAATTCCAGCCGAGCCGCTTTCGTTGCCGCCCCAGCACTTCATCCGGCCGCTGACATCCGTCATGCAATAGGTGTCCGAAGCCGAGACGACGGTCGCCGCGCTCACGCCCGTTCCGAGACTGACATAAGAAAGGTTGTCGCCCATTTCATTCGGCTCGTCGCCGCGTGTGGAGGTGTCGCCTTGGCCGAGCGCTCCGCCGTGGGCACGGCCCCAGCACTTGACCCGATCGTTGTCGAGAATCGCGCACGAATGCGTCTGGCCGGCAGCGATGAATTTAGCGGTACGGCCGAAGCCGAGATCCACATAAGGCAAGCTGTCGCCCATCTCTCCAGCGCCGTCGCCCCTATGATTGCTATCTCCATAGCCCAAGCGTCCGCCGTCGCCGTTTCCCCAGCACTTCACGAGATCGTTGTCGAGAATCGCGCAGTTGTGGAGATCCCCTGACGCCAGGGCTTTCGCCGTGCGACCGGTGCCGAGATTAACAGCGAGTAACGCGTTTTCCATCTCTCCCGAATTGTCGCCTCGATTTATCGTATCGCCGTATCCGAGCTGCCCGTCGCGATTCCAGCCCCAGCAGCGAACTGTCGAGTTCGTAAAGAGCGCGCACGCGTGCTTGTAACCGGCCGTAACCGCCTTAACCGAAAGGCCGACGGAGAAAGAGACCTGGGCGAGCGTCGGCCCCACCTCGCCAGGCTGATCGCCCTTCGTAATTGTGTTGCCTTGCCCGAGCTGCCCGTACTCGTTGCCGCCCCAGCACTTGATTCCGCCGTTCTTCAGATAGCAGGCGAAATCATAGCCCGCAGTAAGGCCGGTCGGGCCAGGCGTCGGAGCCGGCGCGGGAGTCGGCGTCGGCGCGGGTGATGCCGTTGGGACAGGCGTCGAGCCCGGGGCCGGCGTCGGCTGCACCACCGGATCGGTGCTCTCGAGTGCCGCAAGCTGCTTCTGCAAGCCGCAGCCCGCTAGAGGAACAGCGAGCACCAATCTCAAAAAGAAACAGCTACGCACTTCGAAACTCCGGGTTCGATCACTCCAAATAACTCATCGGCTGATTCTCCCTAAGTGCCTAGGCCACAAATTGGCGCTCATGTTCATGCGGTTCCCAACGTCCCATTTCAAGACCGGCGCGATATTAAGAACTTGCGGAAAACCTGAGACGGCACGGGAGTTTCATATTTATTAATCTGAGACACGTTGGAGGAACGTATGAACCCGAAAGTCGTCATGATCAGTGATTTCAACGAGCGCGCCTGGGCGATCGAGGACTACCTCAAGCAGTTCACCGACTGCGAGATCGTCTGGATGAGCGCGCCGCGACTCAAAGACCAGGCTTTCGCGCTGGAGCATGCCGACGTCGTCATTATCGACGCCGATAAGTTCGACCTGGCGCAAGTTATGACGCTGAAGCCGAGCTCACGAATCATCTTACTCGTCGAGTCCGAAAACGACCCGATTGCCCAGTACCCGTTTCCCGAAAATGTCTCGACGCTTTTGAAGACCTCCTCGGCCGTCGAGCTGATGCGTGTGTTTCAGCCACTTAGGCCCCTAAAATTCGACCCGCTAAGCCTGCGCCTGTAGAGGGTTTGGGCTGTGTCCATAAGTTCGCCTTGCTTGCGAAGTTCTTGTCGATTCGGCCACCTAGGCACCCGCCCATCGCCTTCGCGCGAGTGCCGGGTAGTCGGTCAATGAGGCCTTTTCAAATTAAATGGGAGCCAGCCTGGTTCTAGCCTTGCAGAGCCAAGTGGAGGGGATGGGCAGCCGCAAACCAAGGAGTGGTTATGACCGCGGATATTCTGTTCGTTATCATTTTAGCGGTAGGACTGGTCTCAGCGACTGCATTCTTGTTGGGTCCCAAACCTCATAAGCAGGAAATAAGATCAAAATCACGCCAATCTTAAGCCCTAGGTTGAACGCCAGGCACTTTTCAGCTATACACTGGTGTTCGTTAGGCGCTTAGCTCAGTTGGTAGAGCGCCACCCTTACAAGGTGGATGTCGTCGGTTCGACCCCGGCAGCGCCTACCAAAATAAAAAGGCCAATCCCAAAAGGATTGGCCTTTTTGTTTTTCGGGCTACTGTTTTTCAGGCCGTCGCCCTAAAGCGGACCGGCCGGAGCCGAATCAGTGATTCGGCACGCGCTGGAGCAAGTAGTGCAAATCTTTGCTGCTCGGAGTGTTGTTCCCACGAAGAGTGACGACCATTACGCAATCGTTCTGACCGCAAGCACGGCCTGAATGGCGCGGGTTGTACGCGCGAACGAGAGCGTTGGCCTCGATCTGCTGGCCGACCACCTTGGCGCGGATGATTTGGTCTTTACGAATGACGCCGACGCCTTTCGCAAGCTCTCTGTGCTCGCGATCGTAGAGTTTCACGCTCAGGTAGCGCGTCGTCGCGTTCA
>DASUEL010000652.1:0-11628 GCA_036275095.1 Bdellovibrionales bacterium | reverse complement strand
TGCTCGATGGCGGCCTTGGCTGATTCACTGAACTTATGAGCACGTACCGTGAGAGCTTTGGTTAGCTTTCCACGGCCCAGAACCTTAACAAGTCCAGAACCAACTGCTTTCGCCTCGTGCAGAGACTCGGGAGTTACGGTTCCTTCAAATCGATTCAATGTATCGAGGTTAACAACTTCATAGGTCGTACGAAATTGATTTGTGAAACCAAACTTCGGCAAGCGGCGATGAAGGGGCATTTGACCACCCTCGAAACCGCGGCGAACACGGCCGCCCGTACGAGCGCGCTGACCTTTATGACCCTTGCCGGCAGTGCCTCCCCAGCCTGAGCCAATACCACGGCCACGACGCTTCGTGTCCTTTTTTTCGCCGCCTTTGGGCGGACGCAATCCAGATAACAAACTCATTTTAACGCTCCGGTTTTACTTCTAAGAGGTGCTGCACTTTGTAGATCTGACCGCGGTTTGCAGGGGTATCGTTGACGATAACTTCCTGGCCGGGTTTGCGCAAACCAAGGCAACGAACCGTGTCCTTTTGCGTTTGCGTGCAGGCGATCGTGCTGCGCTTTAATTTAACTCTGAAAGTCTTCGCCATGATTAGGCCTCCTGACGACTAGCTTGAATCATCTCAGGAGTGCGAAGCTTTCTCAGGCCGTTCAACGTGGCGCGAACCGCGTTGTGCGGGTTACGGGTGCCAACGCACTTCGTGAGAATGTTCTTAACTCCAACCGACTCAAGGACCGCACGAACCGCGCCGCCGGCGATAACGCCAGTACCGGGAGCGGCAGGCATCATGACGACTTTGGCAGCGCCAAAGGTCCCAATGACCTGGTGAGGAATGGTTCCGTTCGTAATGTGCATACGCTGGAAATTCTTTTTGGCAGTGCGGCCAGCTTTACCGATGGCCATGGGAACTTCGTTCGCCTTGCCCAGTCCGGTGCCGACATCGCCATTGCCGTTTCCAACGACTACGAGTGCTGAGAAAGAGAACCGGCGGCCCCCTTTTACAACCTTAGCAACGCGGTTGATGCACACCACTCGTTCTTCAAATTCTGCTCCAAGCTCTTCAGCCATGACGTCTCCTAAATTCGCCGGGTTCGGGTTAAACCGAACCCTTCTTCCCTTTTGCTCGCCGGGTTCGGGTTAAACCGAACCCTTCTTCCCAATTAAAATTTCAAACCGGCTTCGCGGGCAGCATCCGCCAAGGCCTTTACGCGACCGTGATAGAGATAACCGTTACGGTCAAAAACCACGGATTCAATATTCATCTCTTTCGCACGCTGAGCAACGGTTTGACCGATCAACGCGGCGGCTTCTTTACCTGACTTCTCGCTAAGGCTCTTCTCGAGCGTCGAAGCAGCGACAAGCGTGCGGCCCGTGTTGTCATCGATAACTTGGGCGTACACATGGCGAACGCTCTTGAAGATGCTCAAGCGCGGGCGCTCTGTAGAGCCCATAACCGTCTTACGAATCCGGACTTTTTTCTTCCGGCGATTTACTGTTTTTGAATCTGTCGATCTCTTAAACTTGAGCCTCACCTGACACCTCTGTTTTTCATCAAGCCTTGGCTCCGGCTTTACCAGCCTTGCGCCGAATCTTTTCGTCCGTGTACTTCACACCTTTGCCGAGGAACGGCTCAGGCGGACGGAAACTTCTAACCTTAGCGGCCACTTGACCGACCAACTCTTTATTTGCGCCCATGATTGAAATGCCGGTCGATTTCTCGACCTTGATTTCAATGCCTTCCGGGATGTCGTAAACGACCGGATGGCTGTAGCCGAGAGACATCTCGAGCTTACGGCCAGCAACGTTCGCACGGTAACCGACGCCCACGAGTTCCAAAGTCTTCGTGTAGCCCTTCGTCACGCCGGTTACAGCGTTCTGAAGAAGCGCGCGATACAGACCATGGAGCGCGCGGGTTTCACGCTCTTCATTTGAGCGAGTCAGCACGAGCTCGTTGCCTTCCATCTTTGCTTTGATTGACGGACGCATCTTAACCGTTTGAGTAGCCTTGGCGCCCTTTACAACAACTTCGTTGTTCGGGGTGACGGTCACTTGAACGGGAGGATTCACCAAAATGGGAGCTTTACCAATACGTGACATTTTTCACCTACCAAACCGTGCAAAGGACTTCGCCCCCGATTTTGCTCTCTTCGGCTTTGCGACCGCTCATGACACCTTTGCTGGTGGTGAGAATCGAAAGACCGAAGCCCGAGCGAACCTTGGGGATCTTGTCTTGTTTTACGTAATAGCGCCGGCCAGGACGGCTGGAACGGCGGATTTCCGTGATTACTGGCGTGCCTCTCTCATCGTACTTCAGGTACACGCGCATCATTCCTTGTTTGCCGTCGCGGGCAACTTTGAAATGGCGGATGTAGCCTTCTTCTTTGAGAACGTTGGCGATGCCGGCTCTGATTTTAGAAGCGGGTACGTCCACCTTCTCGAGGCGGGCCATAGACGCGTTTCTTACTCTTGTTAGAAAATCACCAATTGTATCCATCGTAACCTCACCAACTTGCCTTAGTCACACCAGGCAAAAGTCCCTTAGCCGCATTTGAACGGAAGCACAGTCTGCACATGCTGAACTTGCGGAGAAACGCACGCGGGCGTCCGCAAATTGGGCAGCGATTATAAGCGCGCACCTTGAACTTCGGTTTTTTAAGGGCTTTTACCATCATGCTCTTCTTAGCCACTTTATCTCTCCTTAAACCTATTTTTTCCTGAACGGCAGACCGAGGGCTTCAAGCAGTGCGCGCCCTTCAGCGTCGTTCTCGGCCGACGTACAAATTGTGATGTTCATGCCGCGAACTTTTTCGACCTTGTCGTAGTTCACTTCAGGAAAAACAATCTGCTCTTTGAGACCCATATTGTAGTTACCGCGGCCGTCAAAACCCTTGGTCGGAAGACCACGGAAGTCACGAACGCGCGGAAGCGCGACAGACATGAGACGGTCGAGGAATGACCACATACGCTCACGGCGCAACGTAACGCATGCGCCGATCGCCTGGCCCTGACGAAGCTTAAAGTTTGAAATAGCTTTTTTAGCTCTCGTCACAACCGGCTTCTGACCCGAAATCTGCGCGAGCTCGTCGGTGATCGCGTTCATCAACTTGGGGTTTGAAGTTGCTTCGCCATCGCAAATGTTGATCACGACTTTTTCAAGTCGCGGTACCTGCATGGCGCTGCCGTACTGGAACTGCTTCTGCAGGCCCGGCACGATTTGTTTATGATATTTGTCTTGTAAGCGGTTCACTTCAATACTCCTTAATCACAGCACTTCGGGCGCCAGAGAAATGATTTTCACGAACTGCTTCGCGCGCAATTCTCTCGCGACAGGGCCAAAAATACGGGTGCCGATCGGCTCTTTATCAGCCTTGATCAAAACGGCTGAGTTGTCGTCGAAACGGATGTAGCTGCCATCGGGACGACGCACCTTTTGAATCGTGCGCACAACGACGGCTTTGGCCACATCGCCTTTCTTCACTTTCGAATTGGGGATGGCCTCTTTGACAGAAACCACGATGATGTCTCCTACTGAAGCCACCCGGCGGCGCGATCCACCCAAAACTTTGATACAGAAAACTTCTTTTGCGCCTGAGTTATCCGCCACCTTAAGGCGGGTTTGCATTTGAATCATGTTAAGCTCCTTGCTCCCGAGCTTTGACGAGGATTTTGTCCAAACGCCAGCGCTTGTCTTTGCTCAGAGGACGGGTCAGGTAAATTTGAACCTGATCGCCGGTCTTGGCTTCATTCTTCTCATCATGCGCTTTGAATACGGTATGGCGACGGAGGTACTTGCCGTACTTCTTGTGCTTAACCATACGTGATACGCGCACGGTGATCGTTTTGTTCATCTTGTCGCTTACGACTTCACCGACTTCGGTATGTTGACGACCGCGTTCCATGTATTACTCCTACTGAGCCAATTTCTGGTTAAGGGCCGTCTTTACCCGGGCCACATCACGTCTCAAAAAACGGATTTGGATGGGGTTGCCGACTTGTCCCAGCTTGTTCTTCATTCCAAGCTCGAAAAGCTGCTCGCGCAGCTCACGCAACTTCTTCTTCAACTCATCAACTGACATTCCACGAACTTCTTCAAACTTCATAAATTACTCCCGAACCAGAACGCGCGTTTTCACAGGCAGCTTGTGGCTGGCGAGGCGGAACGCCTCGTTGGCCAGATCAGGGGTCACGCCGTCCATTTCGAAAAGGACGCGACCTGGGCGAACTGAAGCCACCCAAAATTCTGGGTTACCTTTACCGCTACCCATCCGGGTTTCAGCGGCTTTCTTCGTGATGACCTTGTCTGGGAAAATGCGAATCCAGACTTTGCCACCGCGCTTGATGTAACGGCTGATCGCAATACGGCTCGCTTCAATTTGGCGAGCGGTGATCCAGCCGGCTTCAAGTGATTGGAGGCCAATTGAGCCGAAAGAGAGCTGGCCGCCGCGATAGGCGGTGCCCTTTGTACGTCCCTTATGCTGCTTACGATATTTAACCTTCTTAGGACTTAACACGTTGAGCCTCCTCAACTTCTTTCATAGACATAACGTCGCCCTTGTAGACCCAAACCTTAACGCCGATGAGGCCGTAGCTGGTCAGAGCTTCGTATGTTCCATAGTCAATGTCAGCGCGAAGAGTGTGAAGAGGAACGCTCTTCTCAGTGTACCACTCGGTACGCGCGATCTCGGCGCCATCCAAACGGCCGGCAACCATCACCTTGATACCGCGAATGCCGCCGCGGAGAGCGGCTTGAATGGCCTTCTTCAGAGCACGCCGCCAAGAGATACGCTTTTCAAGCTGAAGCGCGATATTTTCAGCGATCAGCTGCGCATCAATGTCAGGCTTACGGATTTCTTGGATGTTCAAGAAAACTTCGTTCGGCGTGAGTTTTTGAACGTCAGCTTTCAGAGCATCAATGCCCGTGCCTTTCTTTCCGATGACCACACCCGGACGAGCCGTAGCGATAATGATTTTGATCTTGTTCGCGGCACGCTCCATTTCAATGCGAGCAACACCAGCGTGCTTCAGACGCTCCTTGAGATATTTGCGAAGCTTGAAATCTTCATGGAGATTGGCGGCGTAGGCTTTGCCCTTAGCAAACCAACGAGAATCCCAGGTACGAATCACTCCAACACGTAAACTAACTGGATTAATCTTTTGTCCCACGCCTATTACCTTTCATCCAATACGACATTGATGTGGCTCATCTTTTTGCGGATTTCAGTTGCACGCCCCTGAGCGCGAGGCATGAAACGCTTCATGACCGGGCCTTGATCGACATAAATGGTTTTTACGTACAAGTTGTCGGCGTCGATCGTCTCTTTTTGGCCGGCGTTGGCTACCGCTGACTCGATCAGCTTTTTAACCAGTACAGCGGATTTTTTCGGAAGGAACGTCAGGATGCGGAGAGCATCGTTCACGTCTTTTCCACGAACCAGGTCAGCCACCAGGCGGGCTTTTTGAGCGCTCACGCGCGCATGTTTGAGTCTTGCTTTGACTTCCATTATGCACCTTCAGTCTTCGTCACGGCTTGAGCTTTCTTCTCAGAGTGGCCCATGAACGTGCGGGTCGGAGCAAATTCACCAAGCTTGTGACCAATCATATTTTCAGTAACGTAAACGGGAACGAACTTCTTGCCGTTATGAACGGCAAACGTAAGACCGATCGCCTCAGGCAGAATCGTCGAGCGACGTGACCATGTCTTGATGACTTTCTTATCGCCCTTTTCTTTGGCGGCTTCGATTTTCTTCATCAAGTGAGCGTCTACGAATGGACCTTTTTTAATTGAGCGAGCCACAGTCTCTCCTTACTTTCTACGCTTGATAATCATGTTATCAGTACGCGCGTTATTACGGGTCTTATAGCCTTTGCAAGGCTGACCCCACGGGCTCATCGGATGGTTACCCTTACCGCGGCCCTCACCACCACCCATGGGGTGATCGATCGGGTTCATCGCCGTACCGCGAACGGTCGGGCGTATGTTTTTCCAACGAGACCGGCCGGCTTTACCGATCGTGATGTTTTCATTGTCCGTGTTGCCGACTTGTCCGATGGTCGCGCGGCAAACCGCGAGGACCTTACGAACTTCGCCAGACGGAAGTTTCACTTGGCAATAATCGCCTTCTTTCGCAACGAGCGAGCCGCCAGCGCCAGCGCCGCGGACAAGCTGCGCACCCTTTCCAGGGCGGAGCTCAACGTTGTGAATCACGGTGCCGGCAGGAATAAAACCGAGCGGCAGCGCATTGCCCGGCTTGATGTCGGCTTTCTCGCTCGAAAGAACGGTATCGCCGACTTTCAAACCGATCGGAGCAAGGATGTAGGTCTTGCGGCCGTCGGCATAATGAAGAAGCGCAATACGAGCGGTTCTGTTCGGATCGTATTCAATAGCCGCGACCTTTGCGGGTACGTCGATGATCGAACGCTTGAAATCGATGAGACGATACATGCGCTTGTGACCACCGCCTTTGTGGCGAATGGTGATCATGCCCGTGTTATTGCGAGCGGCTTTCTTGCGAAGAGGCTCGAGAAGCGCCTTCTCAGGACGCGTCTTCGTGATTTCTTCGAAATCGTAGCCGGTCATGTGCCGGCGGCTTTGAGTTGTTGGTCTGTATGTCTTGACGCCCATTCTTAAACCCCTTCAAACAACTTGATTTTTTCACCGCTGGCCAGCTGAACCAGAGCCTTCTTCCAGTGGCGAACGCCGCTGACCTGACGGCCCATGCGGCTGCGGGCGCGATCCCGGCAAACCATCGTGCGAACCTTAAGAACTTTCACGCCGAAGGCTTTTTCAATCGCGGCTCTAACTTGGTCTTTGCTAGCACGACGGTCGACTTCGAAAGCATAAATGCCAGCCGATTGGTGGACCGTGTTCTTCTCTGTCAAAAGCGGCTTCTTCAGTACTTGCACCATAAATTACCTCTAGCGGCAGCGTTCCGCGATCTTCTCAACAGAAGCGCGCGTCACCACGGCGTGATCATATTTCAACAAATCAAAAACGTTCAGGCCGTCGGCAGCGAGGTATCTATAAGACGCCAAGTTGCGGGCCGCTCTTTTGAAGACTTTGTCCTCGGCTGAATCAACGAGAACTGACTTCGCCACGCCGAGCCCTTTCAGGCGAGACGCGAGCTCTTTTGTTTTTCCTTCTTTGGACGCCATATCTTCAACAACGACAAGACGTCCCTCTTTAAGAAGGTAAGAAAGCGCAGTTCTAAGACCGGCCTTTCTCGTCTGGCGCGGAAGCGTGTAGCTGTAGTCACGCGGCTGCGGACCGAATGCGGTACCGCCACCGGGCATCAGCGGAGAACGGCTCGAGCCCTGACGAGCTTGACCCGTGCCTTTTTGCTTAAACGGCTTCTTACCGCCACCACGAACAAGACCCTTGGTTTTCGTTTGATGGGTACCTTGACGGCGAGAGGCGAGCTGCCAGCGAACAACGGCGTGGAGAATATCTTTACGAACCGGCTGTTCGAAAATCTCGGCCGGAAGATCTACATCGCCAACTTTCTTTTTGTCCCAATTGAGAACTGCTACTTTTGCCATGATTAAGACTCTTTCATTACGCGTACGAGACCGTTGGCGGCGCCGGGAACTTGTCCCTTCACCAACACAACACCTTCTTCTGGGAGCACATCGATAACTTCGACTTTGCGAACGGTGAACTGCGCGTCACCCATGTGACCAGGGAAGCGCTTGCCCGGCATGATCCGGCCCGGCCATGTACGGTTACCAGATGAACCCGGCTGACGATGGAATTTCGAACCGTGCGCGGCAGGACCGCCGCCAAAGCCGAAACGTTTTACTGAACCTTGGAAGCCACGGCCTTTAGATTTGGCCGTTACTTTTACGATGTCGCCCTTTGCGAGGCTTTCGATCGAAACTTTTTGACCAACGGCCGCGCCTTCGAGACCGTCTTGGCGAATTTCACGTTTCCAGAGCGCGCCATTCTCGAACTTTGAACCTTTGAGGTGATTCTTTTCAGCCTTTGAAGTCCGGCCAGCGCGCTTCGGACCACAAACGAGTTGAACAGCAGAGTAGCCGTCTTTCGCTTCGGTCTTCACTTGCGACACGACCCAGTTTCCATGACGAAGAATCGTCACGGGAACAGCTTCACCGTTGTCACGGTAAACAGTCGACATACCGACCTTGAACGTAAAGAGACCGTTCAATTTCAAAGCATCGCCAGATGCACTCTTCGTATTTTCTTTTTCTGCGGCTTCAGACATTTTCGTCGTCTCCTAAAACTAACTCGGGTTACTCGATCTCAACGTCCACGCCGGCCGAAAGATCCAGCTTCATGAGCTGGTCAACGGTCTGCTGGGTGGGCTCGAGAATATCGAGCATGCGCTTGTGCGTGCGGATCTCGAACTGCTCACGCGACTTTTTGTCGACGTGCGGAGAACGGAGAACCGTGTAGCGGTTGATGCGAACCGGGAGAGGAATCGGTCCGGCAACACGCGCACCCGTTCTGCGAGCCGTATCTACGATCTCGCGAGTAGATTGATCCAACAACTTGTGGTCGAACGCTTTCAACCGAATACGAATCTTTTGCGTTTGCATTTGCCTCTCACCTTCAAAACTTTTTTACTTTAGGGACCTGCAATACATTACAGATCCCGCTTTTTCATTCGGGACTTGCAACACAATACAAATCCCTCATTCTACAATTTCGTCATCGTCGAGTTATCGCTTGCGCGAACTCGTCGCCGTTACTGCGAACACACTTTTGAATTCGCTTGCGCGAACTCTTGATGTTTTCGATTTTTATTCTTCTGGGAGAACGAACAAAGTCGCGGATGTTCTCTCATCCGAACGTGCAATTGCCCTACAACCCTGAGCCTCGGGAGTATGCTATGGGCGCCGAATAATTGTCAATTTTTTAAGACCTTCGGACAAGCGGATTTTTACTTTTTTCCGCCTACTTACGGCCGAGGCGAACGAGGATCTCATCTTGCTGTTTCGGAGGGACCGGCGCGTAGTGAGAGGGCGACATGGTAAAAGTTGCGCGTCCTTGCGTGATGGATCGCAACTGAGTCGCATAACCGAACATTGAAGCAAGAGGCACTTCAGCATGAACGATCTGGGTTTTGCCCCGGGCCGTCATGTTTGAGACCTTACCGCGGCGACCATTCAGGTCACCAATAACGGTTCCCATGAACTCCTCGGGCGTTAGCACTTCTAATTTCGATATAGGTTCCAATAGGATAGGCTGTGCCTGCTGGGCTGCTTGGCGGAACGCCATAGATGCTGAGATCTTGAATGCGAGCTCGTTTGAGTCGGTCTCATGGAAGGTTGCATTCACCAGCGTGACCTTAACATCTACCATTTGGTAGCCGGCCAAGGCGCCAGTTTCCATGGCTTCACGCGCACCTTGTTCAATTGGCCCAATGAATGCCGCAGGGATTTGATCTTTCTTCAGCCTGTTGACGAATTCGAAGCCAGTACCTCGATCCTTGGGCTCAACCTCCAGAACGCAATGGCCAAAAACGTTTTTCCCGCCAATTTGCCGTTCGTAGCGGTTTTCAGCCGTCGCGCGCTGCGTAATAGTCTCTTTGTAAGAGACTTGCGGCGAGCCGAGGTTCACCTCCACTTTGAATTCTCGTTTCAAACGGTCGACGATGATGTCCAGGTGCAGCTCCCCCATGCCACAAATCAACATCTGCCCGGTCTCGGGGTCAGAGCGCCTGCGGAATGAAGGATCTTCTTGTTCCATTTTAGCAAGAACCTCATTCATGCGATCTTGCTCAGCCGTCGATTTTGCTTCAATCGCCATCGAGATCACCGGCTCAGGAAACGTAATGGCTTCGAGCTGTATTTGCCGAGCTGGATCACAGAGCGTGTCGCCCGTAATCGTAAATTTCAATCCAGCCGCCGCACCGATGTCGCCCGCTTTCAAGAACGAAACTTCCTCGCGCGTATTTGCGTGCATCTTCACGAGACGCTGGATTTTTTCTTTCTTTTCGCGAGCTGTGTTTTGTAAAGCCGTGCCCGTCTTGATCGTGCCTGAATACACGCGCAAGTAGGTCAGTGATCCGACGAAAGGATCCGTCGCGATCTTGAAGGCAAGAGCAAGAGCTGGAGCATCGAACTCCGTCGGGCATGTCACGATTTCTTTTGTAAACGGCGAGTAACCTTCAACCGGCGGAACATCGATCGGGCTCGGTAGAAAATTGACGACTGCATCGAGTAACGGCTGTACGCCACGGTTCCTGAAAGCAGCGCCACATACGACAGGAAATGCCTGCAGTGACAATGTACCCTTTCGAAGCGCTCCTCTGAGCTCATCGGCAGAGATGTCTTTTCCTTCGAGGTATTTATCCATGAGTCCATCGTCGAACTCGACGATTTTTTCAATCATCTGCGAGCGCCACGTCTCGGCAATTGCCTTCAAGTCTCCCGGAATTTCTTTGACTGCGAACTTCGCTCCAAGCTCCTCGCCCGTCCACTCGATTGCCTTGTTCTCGATCAAATCGACAACACCCCGAAATTGGTCTTCAACACCGATTGGCAACTGAATTACGACTGGATTCGCGCCCAGCTTTTCGACGAGAGATTGAACGCTCCCTTCGAAGTCGGCGCCGATCCTATCCATCTTGTTGAGAAAACAAATTCGCGGCACACGATATTTGTCGGCCTGGCGCCAAACTGTCTCGGACTGCGGCTCGACGCCATTCACGACATCGAAAACCGCGACGGCGCCATCAAGGACTCGAAGCGAACGCTCGACCTCAATCGTGAAATCAACGTGCCCGGGAGTATCAATGATGTTGATGCGGTGGCCGTTCCAAGCACAAGTCGTTGCAGCCGCAGTGATTGTGATACCGCGCTCCTGCTCTTGTTCCATCCAGTCCATCGTGGCAGCACCGTCGTGAACTTCGCCCATCTTGTAGTTCTTGCCGGTGTAAAAGAGAATACGCTCAGTTGTGGTTGTCTTGCCGGCGTCGATATGAGCCATGATCCCGATGTTGCGGGTCCACTTGAGCTCGTCTACGGTTTGTGGGTCGGATGCTGACATGGAAACAATCTAAGGGAAAAAAAAGAGGCTGTCCAATGGACAGCCTCGAATAGTTTCTAGTTTTATCCAGTAATTACCAGCGGTAATGCGCGAAAGCTTTATTCGCTTCGGCCATACGGTGCACGTCTTCACGCTTTTTGATGGAGTTACCGCGGTTGTTGTACGCGTCGATAATCTCACCAGCAAGACGGAGTGACATGTCTTTTTCGCCACGCTCACGCGAATACTCGACGAGCCAGCGCATGGCGAGTGTGGTGCGGCGAACCGGGCGAACGTCGACCGGAACTTGATAGGTGGCGCCACCGACACGGCGTGAACGAACTTCGAGCGAAGGCTTCACGTTTTCGAGAGCCTTTTTGAAAACGGCCAACGGCTCTTCGCCTGGCACTTTTTCTTTCAGGTCTTCGAGAGCTTTGTAGATGATGCTCTGAGAAACGCTCTTTTTACCGTCGAGCATCATCATGTTCACGAATTTAGCCACGAGCACGTCTTTGTAGACGGGATCGGGAATAACTTCTCTTTTGTAATTACCTTTTCTACGAGACATTTATTTAAACCCTTACGACTTAGGACGTTTGGCGCCGTACTTTGAGCGGCTTTGCAGGCGGTTCGCAA
>DASUEL010000651.1:0-4654 GCA_036275095.1 Bdellovibrionales bacterium | reverse complement strand
GCCGACAACGACTGAGTTCACCGGCGCGTCTTTGTCGTTCCAGATCATGCGGCAGCCGCCGCCTTCGCGGCAGACGAGCACCACGTCGCCCGGCGCGGGGCGGATGTCGTCGTCGAACGCGAGAAGCTCGGTGCTGTTTTTCTTCAGGTTTTGGTCGAGGGGCTCAACCACGAGAATGCGCCGGCCGTGAAAGCTGTTGTGTTTTTGCGTGGCCACGACCGGGCCCTTTACGCGCGCCATGATCATGCGAGTCGGCCTTTCACGTCGTCCGCCCGTTGCAGTCGTCGACGATTCCGACGATCGCGGCATCGACCGGGACGAACCAATTGTCGAGCGCGAGGCTGGCTTCACGGCTCGCCACCCACATCACGACGTCGCCTTCGCGGGAGCCGACCGTGTCGACCGCGACCATGGGCTCGCCGATGGATTTGAATTCATCATCGAGGGGCTCGAAGACGTAAAGGCGCTGGCCAAGCAAGCCATCGGCCTTCTTCGTTGCGACAACGGTACCGAGAACGCGCCCTAAGAACATCAGACCGCTCCCGAGAGGTTGAAATATTGCAGGAAGTCTTCGTGCGGGTTCGCGATCACTTCGGTGTGCAGAAGTGTGCCGCGCTCGTGCAACGCGCGCTCGGCGGCCTCGACCGAGGCTTGCGCCTCTTCGAGGCGGCCTGTGACGAAGTACAAACATTTGCCGCCGATGCCGCGGCTCGAACGGATTTCAATAAGGGTAACGTTCGCGTCTTTGATCGAGCGATCGGCGGCGATGAGGCCCGAGGCCATGGAGGCCGTTTCGACAACGGCGACCGAGTCGGTCACCTGCGTTTTCAGCTGGCCGTACAGACCCGGCAATACCTGCTCATGCAAGTTCGGAATCAGCACCGAGTCGAGCAGATCTTTCTTTGACGACTGGAGCACGTCGTGAAACGACTCGTGCACGCTGGCCTCGTCACCGTTGAACAAGATGAAGAACTTGCCCGGAGTCATGTACGAAGCCTCGAGAATTTTGACCGGCGCTTTTTTGAGAATGCGGTCCATGAGAGCGTAGCCTCTCGCCAGCGATGCGATTTCGAAGATGCCGACGGCGGGGCCAAAGAGCTGCATCAAACGATCCTGAAATGGTCTTTGAGGGTGCAGCGGCGTACGCGGCTGAAATCACGGCAGGTCGTTAGGCCCTCGCCCGTGGGGGAGGCGATGGTGAAGCTCGTGTAGCCTTCGCCGCCGAGACCGAGACCGGCGTAGCTGGGGGCGTTCTTCACGAAAATCGACGTGTTCACCGCGCGGGCCATCGTGTGCAGATGATCGATGTGCCGCGAGTGCATGACGGCCGTATGTCCGAAGCCATGCTCGGCCTTCACGGCGAGCTCGATCCCGACATGCACGTTCGGAACGCTCACGATCGGGAGAATCGGCATCAGCAATTCGTTTTGAACGAACGCATGATCGAACTGCGTTTCGCATATCAAAAGCCGCAAATGGTCGTCGGCGGGCACGCCGATTTCTTGCAGAATCTTGCCGGCATTCTTGCCGACCCATTTCTTGTTCGTGTGATAGCCGTCGGCTTCAAGCACGACCTTTTCGAGCCGGCGCGTTTGCTCGGGCGAGAGCTTGTAAGCGCCTTGGGCCTGCATGTTCTTGATGAGCTCGTCTTTGACGGCGTTCACGACGAAAACTTCCTTTTCGACGATGCAGACGATGTTGTTATCGAGGCTCGCGCCCAAAACGGTGTCGCGGGCGGCCTGCACGAGATCGGCCGTTTCATCGACGACCACCGGCGGGTTGCCGGGGCCGGCCGCGATGCACTTCTTGCCCGAGTTCATCGCCTCTTTCACGACGTGCGGCCCGCCGGTTACCACGATCAAGCGAATGCCCGGATTGCGCATGAGCTCTTTGGCCGATTCGATCGTCGGGTCTTTCATGATGGCCACGAGATTGTCGGGGCCGCCGTTCTCGACGATGACGGTGTTGATCAGCTCGACGGTTTGACGGCTGATCACCTTCGCCGACGGGTGCGGATTAAATACGACGGCGTTCGCGGCGGCGATCATTCCGATCGCGTTGTTGATGATCGTCTCGGTCGGGTTGGTCGTCGGCGTGATGCTTCCGAGCACCCCATACGGCGCGTACTCAGTGAGCACGAGCCCGTCGTCACCCGTTTGCACGTGCGACTCGAGCATTTCGATGCCAGGCGTTTTGTCGATCACGAGGAGATTCTTTTTGAGCTTGTCCTCGTAACGACCGAGCCCTGTTTCGCTGACCGCTTGGCGGGACATGAACTCGTTGTAGTCGCGCATGGCCTGGCGAATTTTCGAAATGATGTGGCGGCGATGCTCGAGCTTGAGGCCCACCCACTGAAGCTGCGCGGCCTTGGCCGCTTTCACCGCGGGGTCGATGGCGCCGAACACGCCGCGAAAGCCGACGCGGTTATAACCGTGAAAGTCGCGGTACGACGAGTTGGAGGCTTTTTGCGGCGGCGGCGTCCAGTTGTCGCGCTTCACGCTCGAGCGGGTACCCGCATCGGCTCCGCCCGGGCCGCCGGTCTCGCCGGAGTTGAGCAGCTCGCGCACCATGGCCCGGATGCGTTCTTCTGAGACGGGAAGAGTTTCGCTGGCCATAGTTCAATTCTCCAAAAAGTCTTTCTTTGCGCGCGCGCGATCAATGCGCGTCTTGGTCTTTGCTGTAGCTTCGTTCGCCCCGCACGTCGATTTGATCGACGATGGCCATGATGACTGAGTCGACGGGGCGGTCTTTGGTGGCGGCGGTTTGCCGGGCCGAAGAGCCCGACGCGTAAAGGACGACTTCGCCGACGCCCGCGCCGACGGCATCCGCCGCGACGAGTACGGTGCCCTTCGGTTCGCCTTTGAGGTCGACCGATTGGACGAGCAGAAGCTTGAGTCCTGAGAGGGTCGGCTCCTTTTGAGTGGAGACGACCTCACCCACCACGCGGGCTAGAATCACAGAGCCTTCGCTTTCTTCGTGGCGTTGTTACGGCCGAGCGGAAGGATGTCGTCAATGTTGCCATGAGGGCGCGGAATGACGTGCACGCTCACGAGCTCGCCGACTTTTTCGGCGGCGCGGGCGCCGGCTTCGGTCGCGGCCTTTACGGCGGCGACGTCGCCGCGAACGATGGCGGTCACGTAACCCCCGCCGATTTTTTCGTAGCCGACGAGGTCAACGCGCGCGGCTTTTACCATCGCGTCGCTGGCTTCGACCATTCCCACGAAACCTTTGGTCTCAATCATTCCAAGTGCGTCAGTCGTCATATCTTATCCCCTTTAATCTGCCTTTTTGTTGTGATCGACGCCCGAGATGTTCTTGAGCGCGCTGATCGCGGCTTCGCGGGCGGAGTCGATTTCGCTTTCACTGCCTGACATCCACAATCGGCCGAAGGCGCCGAACGGGCGAATCTCGATGAGCTTTACGTTCGCGGCTTTTTCGGCTTCGTTCGCGGCAAACGTGACGTAGCCGGCCGGGTCGGTTTCGAGAATGAAGAGCGACTCGCCCGGCAGGAGCATGTTGCCCCAGCGGTTGGTGTTCACGAGAATCGCGTGATCGGGCTCGACATGGCGAATGACCTGTTCGCTCACGATTTTGGGTTTTTGCCGCTGATCTTCTTTGAGCTCGAGATCGCGCAGGATGACTTCGCCGGCCTGGCGAACCTCGCCTTGATCGGCGTGGTGGACTTCGAGAAGGCCGAACGCGCGCTCGACGATTTGCATCGCCGGGCGAACTTTCGTCGACTTCAAAGTCATGTCGGTGACGGTGTTGATCGCGATACCGGGCGCGATTTCGACGAACAGCGAAGCGTCTCCCGGAATGGGGAGAAAACCGCGCGCGGTCGTGCCGATATAGGTCGCGAGCTGCGGCTGCAGGCTGTCCAAAAAGACGAACGTTTTCAGTGTTACATTTGCCATGGGGCCGCACTTAACCCCAAAGGTTTCGATTAGTCAAAACGAAGAACGGGACTTTTTGCCTGAAACGAACGCGCCAAACCATGGCCCCCCTACGGGTAGTGTCTCTGTCTGAGACATGTACGAATTTTTTCGATTTCCGCGCGCTAAAGTGCCGTCCTCACAGGAGCTAAAACCGAAAGCGCACACGCGGTGATCAGTGTTCTATTCTGAGGCGCTAAGTTGTCGAAACTCCCTACAAAGTCGATTGAATTCCGATTGGACACCCGCTAGAATGAGAGAGGGTAGTAAAAGGGTCAGCATCCTACACGTTTCCTCCCGTCGCTCGACTCTCAGGGAATCAACAGACACGACAAAAGTATTGGGAATTCGCGGTCTTGGTGCGCTTACGCGTTAAAGGGCCGGGCTGAAATTTCCGATCTTACATCTGAGTCAACAAGGGGGATCTCTATGAAAAATTTGAAGAATCAGCTCAAGCGCATTGTCCGCGATGAATCCGCTCAAGGCGCCACTGAGTACATCCTGCTTCTCGTCGCGATCGTCGCGCTGGTCATGCTTTTCAAGAATCAGCTGCTCGGCGAAGACGGCCAGAGCGGCGTGATTGGCGGGCTGATCGGCAATCTTCGCGATCGAATCGGCAGCTTTAAGTAAGCCAAGTCGCGAGGATTTGAGTGATCGTCGAGTACATCATTCTTTTGACTTTTTTCGCGCTCGTTGTGGCGAGCGTGATCGTCGGTGGGCTG
>DASUEL010000650.1:0-2319 GCA_036275095.1 Bdellovibrionales bacterium | reverse complement strand
TCCTTGCTGATCGAAGTGCGGAAGTCGCGAAAGAACGCGATTGAGGTCGTGCCGACCGAACTGAAGCTGAAGCCCGAGCCGCTCAAAATCGTGCAGGAGCTCATGAAAAGCGGCAAATGGGCGTCGGTCGAGAAAAAGCTGAAGCCCGACCAGCGAAAGTATCTTTACTCGATGCCGCAGCCGTGGGACTGCCGTGGCGCCAAACCCGGCTCGCCGGGCGCGGCCGCGGGCTACACGTACTGTATGGCCGGCATTTACAACGCGTTCGAGCCCGACGCCGTTTCATTTGAATTCATGGCGCAGGCGAAAGACGACGACTATTTGGTTTACGTCGCGGTGTGGTCGCCTGTTTCAGCCGCGGCGAAGCTCGCGCTCTCGACGGCGGGAATCGTGGCCGAGTCCGCCGTCATTTTGAAGAGCGAACGCGCACCGGCTCCGAAGGACCCGCGCGGCTCGGCTCCTATCAAGCTCACCGGCTATATCAGCGACGAGCCGCGGTTCTTCTCGAGCCAAGACAAGAAGTTTCAGCGCTGGACCTTCAGGGTGACGCAATCCGCGGCGGCCAAACCGGGTACCGAGTACGTCAACGTCACCGTCCACACCGTGCGATTCGGAAAAAAGGTGGGCGAGCTCGCCCCGCGCCGTGGAGACAAGGTCGACCTCGAAGGTAAATTTCGTGAGCCCGCGAATCGCGGAAAGTCGCCGCTGCTCGGGTTCATCACCGTAAACGAAGTGGCCTTCAGCGAGGCGAAACGCCTTCCCGCCGCCGAGTGAGGCCGGCGAGGTTCAGCGGGAGTTATCGGCTCATAAGCAACTCTAATTCGATCGCTCGCCGTTAGCGCCAATACGGGAGCCTTCAACAATTTTGAATTTCACGTCCGGTGTCCGCGGCTGGTACGGTCTCCTTCGGGTAAAAACAAAGGAGGCCCATATGAACATTTTAGGTTACGGCAAACAAATCGGAATCAAGAACGAAGTCATGAAGCGGGGCTACGCGCTCGTGGAGCGGAGGTCGCTTTGGTCTTTCGTCGCATGAGTCTTTCAAGCTCAATCGTTTTCGGGAGCGTTACGACCACATGCCCGAAGATCCCCATCTCTTCAAGGGCGAAGGCGAGCGCCGCAGACGCTACGGGCGATTCCTGATCGAGCCGGCGTCGGGCATGCTCAAGCTTTTCAAACACGACAGTTTCTTTCAGGACAAAAAATTCGACGCGCTCTACGGCGACCTCCATCGTGAGTTCGCGCCCATGACTCCAGACGAATATGAAAACGGATTCTTGCAGATGCTGCTGATTGAAAGCTTCAAAGCCTTGCCGCTGCCGGGCGGGCTGGAGCGGGAGCCGTTCGAGGTGAGCGCGCACATGATTCGAATCGAGGCGGCGCCCGGCAACTCGACGGGCCGGCCCGCTCCGGAGGGCATTCATCGCGATGGTTATCACTTCGGATCGATTCACCTCATGCGGCGGGACAACGTGAAAGGCGCGGTCAACAACATTTACGACCTCGAGAAAAAGCTGATCGATCAGAAAACGCTCGGCCAGCCGATGGATTCGATCTACTTCGATGACGCCGCGATTTTTCATGGCGTCTCGCCGTTCGAGCAAGACGACCCGTCGAAGCGCGCGACGCGCGACATGCTGATCTTACTGTATCAGCCGTTGTCGGAGTCGCCGCAAAAACCGAGCGGCGAGCTCAAGGTTCTGCGCTCACTCGTATGAGTGAGGCCATCGTGCGTCCCGTCTCAATACGGGACGCACGGACATGACGCGTGATGATCGAAGCGACAAATCCGAACACATTTCCTCGAACTAATTCGCGAGCGCGGCTGGCAGGCCTTGCAGACGTAATCGTGACGAGGGAGGCACGCATGAAACTAACGTCCTGGGCGCTCGCGGCATCATTGGTTGTGGCTCAAACCGTTCACGCCGGGCAAGAGGCGGCTTGTTCGAAGCGCCACATGTTCGTGGTGAGCTTCGACGGCATGGGAACCGAGGTCCTCAACGCCGCGATTCAGCGCGGGCTCGCGCCGGAGCTCGCGAAGTGGCGCTCGTCCGCGATGAACGCGCCCAATGTGACGTCGATCGCCCACATCAAAACGCTTCCCAATCATGCCTCGATGGTCAGCGGCATCGAAGAACACGGCGTCGAGCGCAACACCAAGGGCTTCATGGGCATAGGCGGCCAAGGGCCGATCAAGCGGCGCACGACGTTTGAGATCGCGCAGGCGAACGGCATGGCGACGGCCCTCGTCACCTCAAAGCCGAAGCTCAGCCAAATGCTGAACAAGAAATCCGGCGGCCCGGGCAAACCGCGCTCGAC
>DASUEL010000649.1:0-7268 GCA_036275095.1 Bdellovibrionales bacterium | reverse complement strand
AGCACCAATCGAAATCGTCAAAAGCAAAAAACTGAGCGTGAAACGCCGTCGCATTCTGAGATTTCTCACAAATACTCTTCGGCGTTTTCGGGGCGTTCTTTAGGCTAATGGCTGTGTGGACTCAGCTTTTGAGCAGCGACGGTAGCGGGCTTCGCATCGTCGCGTCCGCGGTGTCGTAATTGGTGCGGTACCGGTACTCGCCGAAACCAGCCACTCCGTTTTCTTCATATTCGGCCGGTGCAAGGCCCATGGCTTGAAGAATGGTCACGAGCAGCGAATTGTACACGCGCCCCCGAATGACGCCCGAGTATTGATCGACATTGCCGGGTCTCCGATAGTCGACATAACGTCCGGTCGCGAGCGTGCCGGCGCCGCCTGCCAGCAAGACCGGCATGTCGAGCAGGCGATGATTCAAAATTCCATGCGAGGTTTGCTCGTTACACCAATAGGCGATCGAGTTGTCGAGATACGTGCGTCCCGTCGTCGCGTCTTCGACGACGTTGAGCTTTTCAAGGAGCTCCGCGAACTTGTTAGCCCACCACTGATTGATGGCGGTCAGTCCCGCCGCTGCCGGCTCATCGGAGTGTGACATCGAGTGATGGTGGCTGATCTGATTTGGCAGCCAATTATAGGTCCGGCTTTCACCAAGCGAAATGGTTCCGATACGAGTCAGATCGCAGCGTATGGCGGCCACCATGATATCGATGTGTTGTGTCACCATTCTGGAAAAGTCAGTCGTCATGCCCGTGATGTTCGCGGGCCCGGCGCAAATGCCGCCTTCAGTTTCTTGAATCGACTTCTCGAGATCGCGAATCATTTGAACGTGAGACTCGAGACGTTGTTTGTCGAGCGAGGAGAGGCGGGAGCTCCCCATCACCTGATTGTAGCTCGCGAGGACGCGGTCAATCACGCCGAGATTCCGGTTACGGCGGGCGAGTTTTTGGGCGTCGGTCAGTCCCGCATCGAGGCCACCGAAAAGTTTTTCGAACGCGATTCGAGGATCTTGAATGACCGGGACTGGAGCGGCGCCGGTCGGAGTCTTCGCGAATGAAATGAAATTGCGTGAGTCGGTCGTCGAGCCGGGTGTCAGGTGCAGAGAGCGTAATTTAGGCTCGGTCGCGTAGATCTTGGGCGACTTTGCAAGAATCTGATCGATAGACTGATTCAGCGAGAGAATTTTGAGATCTTCATTGCCTTTGTTTCCGGCCAGGCCGAAGGCGCCACCGTGGTCGAAGAGAACGAGACCGTCGAGGCCGCGGACGAGCAGTAGCTTCTCTTTGAGCGCGGTGAAGCGGGCGCCAAGGATACCCGAGATGTCACCCGCGACACTGGCGAGGGTCCGCTCCCGGATGTCGGGGCCAATCAAGTTCGAAGCGGGAACCGAAGGGTTCCATTGTGAATACACTGAGCCATACGGGGTATAAAACGTAATTAGGCGTTTCGGCTTCAGAGTCACCGATTGCGCGACCGCGGCCGTTGGAGCGAGCGATGGAAGAAACGGAATTGCCACCGTCGCTCCACCGACTCCTTTCAGAAACATCCTTCGGGAAATCTGTGTCTTGCTCATAACCCCTGCCTTCTCAGCCGCTTTTGACGAAACTGCGTTTTAAGAGCCGAATTCTTGATCATTGACAGAATGGACTTGTCGCTTCCGGTCAGATCCTCGTGCATGGAGCGCATGTGACAGTTGTCGTCTTGGGATTCAAAGCGCCCGTTACCGAAGCGGAACCACTGACGCACGAAACACTGGGTCACCTCGCCGCTGGCGGAAAGCGTCTCGCTCATTTCGACCGCGGAGGAGGCCGCCATATGTTGTCCGTGAATGAACGAGAACTGAACGTTCGTGTTGACTGGCAACGTGTTGACGACATTCAAGCTCTGATCGTAGATCTTTTCGCTCTGGCGGAAGCGTCCGATGGTATCGAAGCCCTCGAGCGAAAAACCAACCGGGTTAAGTGACGAGTGGCAGGTCATGCATTGCGCGGGCGAAGTTTTGTATTCGTAGCGCTGACGGGTTGACTGACTTGCGTCGAACGGAGGGTCGTCAAGCGCGCCTGCTTCAAGCAGGCTCGGGTCGGGGCGTTTTAGTTGATAGCAGAGAAGTTTCGAGAGTGTCTTTTTCGCCCGGCGGAAGGGAAGCGTCGATACGTCATCGCTTGCGAGAAATGCCGCGCGGGTCATGATGCCCGCGCGCTCGGGCCCGAAGTGAATGTACGGCGCGCCGGCGGTCCACGCCGGCACACCGTAAACTTTCGCCAATGTGGTGGTTTTGGCGAAAGAAATTTTTGAAGTCATGAGATCGTGAATTGAGCCATTCGACGTCCAGATGATGTGATCGACGAAGTCCTGGGATTCGGCGATCATCTCGGAGCGCAGGTTCGTGCCATCCAGACCCTCGAGGAACTCCGCGCCCTGCGCGAGCTGCGGAACCCGGTCGAGCTCCAGCCACTGCGAGTAGAAACTCTTGATATTCAGTTTCGCGCGCGGACTGGCAAGCAGGCGCTCGACTTGCTTTTGAAGCTCATCGGCCGAGTTGAGCGCGCCAGAGGCGGCTGAGGCGAAGAGCTGAGCATCGGGCATCGATCCCCAAATGGTGTACGACAGGCGCGAGGCCAGCTCATACGGTGAAAGCTCGAAAAGATCGTCGCGGCCGCTGATCGCGGCTCCACTGACCTCGAATTTGTACATGAACGCCGGCGCAACCAGCATCGACATGATGAGCGAGATAAATGCCTCTGACTTCACCGTACTGTAGAGCTGATAGGCGGCTTGAAGCTCGCTCGTCTCGGCCGGCGTGAGGGGGCGGCGGAAAACGCGCTGGCCGAACGTGCGAATGAAAGTACTGAGGCAATTGGCCGTGACGGGTGTCGCGGACGAACAAGAGCCCGCTACACTCGAGAGGTTGGCCGGCACCGTCGCAACGCGTGTGGCGATCGTCTCGGCGAGGTTGAAGAAAGATGCGACGAAGTCGGGATTCGCTGAGAGATTCAAATTGTCGAATCCGCCAGAGATGTCCTCGGCCGGAAGCTGGTCGATCTGCGGCTGCACCGAAGCGACGATTGATGCCCCGAATAGATCGGTCAGTGTGTTAACGAGCTCCCTCCTGCTGAGGCGGCGCAGGTCGGACGGGCCCGCTTCGTCGCTCCCATTGCAGGCGAACGCTTCAGCCCGCTGAGACGAGGCTTCGCTGAACTGAAGCGCGGATTTTTGTCCGCAGGCGCCTAATGCCAATGCTGAAATCAGGCCAAACGCGAGTTTTGTGTACCGTGTGTTCATGATTTCATGTTAGACCCGCCGGCGATTACGCACCTTTTATATTTTTGGCGCGAAGGCGTGGGTCAAAAACGTTTCATCATGAGGCGGCCTTCAGCTTGCGGGAATAGGTGCGAGTCCACGTGTCGCCATGGCTGGTGAGGAGTCCCGAATTGAGCCCTTCCTGTATTAGTCTTTGCACGCTTCTTAAAGGCTTGCCGCTCAGGCGCGCGACTTCAGCCGCCGTGAACTCGGTACCCGAAACGGCACGAAGCAGTTCCATTAGCTTGATTTCAAGCGGCGACTGATTCGCGAGAATCTTGCGAATTCCATAAGAGCTATCGGCACTGAGGAAATAGAAACCCCGATGCTCGCGGATCGCCAATGGAATGCCGTTCGCGAGAAACCACTTGCGCGATCGTTCCAAAGCTTGATGAACCCGGAACGGCGACGTTTCAGGATCGTAGTATTCGTTCGGGTAGAGATTTGCGAACAAGGTCGCGACCCGCATGGGCTGATAGTAGTCGGAGGCCAGTATTGTCATACATCGGTGCAGGAGCTGGCCCGGTTTCAGCTGCGCGCCCGAACGCGAGTCGGTAGCCGTCGCGAGATCGAAATAGGCGGGCGGGCGTTTGAGCTGTTTCTTGACGTTCCAAATATACTCCTGAGGTATGTTTGTCAGAACGGCTCTGACTCGATTCTTGAAGCCCTCATGTGGAGTGCTGTAAAAAAGATGGGTTAGGAGAGCTCGATCATTTAGTTTCTTCGCGAGGAAGAAGTCGCAGTCACGAATGCCCTCCCAATGATGTTTCCTCCGAGCTATGGCTTTGACGGAGCCGAGGCTCTTGTAGTCTTGCGGCTCCACCGGCCGTTCGGCCATTTCGAGAAAGGTGTTCCACTTATTCACGAAAAACTCGTCGAGTCCGCCTGACTGGTCGAGCGCCTCGGACGCACGGGCCAGAAAAGCCTTCGCTTTCGCGAATTCGCCCCGGCCGAAGTGCATTTGCGCCGAAAGCTCGAGGCAATTGCCGTGAAGACGGAGATGGCCTTCGGCTTTGGTGAGCTCGAGGAGCTCGCGCAAGAGGGGTTTGGCTTCAGAAGCGTGTCCGAGCGTAACGAGCGACGCGGCCAAGTTTACTTTGCCAACGAGTGCCTGGTAGGTATTCGAAGTCGTATTGATGTAGGCCTTCAGCAATGGGACCGCGCCTGCGTAATCCCATCTAGTGAACATACCGAATGCCTGATAAAGGAGAATCTGAGGATCCTTCTTCGAATCGAGCGCGCGCAGAAGCTGCAGTCCCTCGTCGACCGCACCGGCGTCGATGAGCGCGGCCGCATACTCCGCGATTTCGGTCGCTCCGGCGGGCTCGATCATGATTCGTTTCGGCCGCACAATAGGATTGAGTAGACGAACCGAAATATGCGGAAGCCCCGCGCGCCTTGCAAGATTCGCGACCCGCGCGAAAATGCCGCGACGAAGCTTTTTGAGGTCGAGCGATCGGAGTTTCTGGCGGGCCGCACCTAGGCGGCCTTTACGAATGTCGCGGTCTGTTTCATCAAGCAAGAGCGTGAGGTCCATGTTTCCTTATCGGCTCGACCGTGAAATTTGAATTAATATTTTTGGCATCAATATATCGAACGGTGTTTAGACAGATTCACTTTGTCGACATCTAGGAACGACTCATCTCAATTTGAAACGCGTGTATCTCTACGAAAAGCTTGAAATCCCGATGACGCAAAGCTTGGTGCCGGTGGGCACGAAACTTGTACTTTAGAAGGGTGTTCGGGGGACATCGTGAAGATCCGGTTTGCCATACTTTTCAAACTGCTTTTGCTGTCGGCCTGCGGCCCCGGCGGAGGTTCGTCTGAGCTTGCTGCTGAAGGAAATGGCGCTGGCTATCCGGGTGGCGACGGTCACCTCGAGATCTTTTCGGGCTCCTATTATAACGTGCTTGCCGCCCCGGAATGCTACGATATCGGGCTTCGCGACAAAAACGTCTGTTACAAGTGGGAGCTCGATTTGAGCGAACCCGGTGTTCGCCTAAAATCGTCGACGAAGGCGAGCTACAACAATGGCGTCAAGCGAAGCCACCTATTCATGGCCACTTACAATCCCGATTTTATAGGCCACTCGGGCCATATTTTCGCGCGCCCCGGGGCCCTGCCCGTGGACGCGAATAAGAATCCTGTTCTCGTACCCGAAGCCTGGTGCATCGGCAAAGGTGAGCGCGTTCATGAAGGTTTGGACCTCGTCATTCTCAGCGCTCCGGAAGGCGGTAATCGGCACGGGCGCACGTATGCGGGCGTCTATGAAGATTCAGGCGCGCATTCTTTTAGGAGTACGGGCGATGAACCAGCCACACGAACCGTGAAAGGGTCATTGGTCACTTATGAGATCGCGGGGCTGACTGCGACGATCGATCTTGCAAGCCCGACCAGCCGCTCTCCTTACCGCTACAATGGCACGATGTTGATCGAGAGTACCGGTGCCGAGATCCCGGTCACCTGCTCAATTGGCGGCAACGGCCGCCGCTAAAGCAAGGGCAACGCCGTACAGATTGAAGCTAAAGGTTCAATACGTGCCGCCGGGCGGATGATGTGGACACCTCTCCCGGAAAATGCTAAGTATCTGAAATTACTGAGACCCGTTTCCCAACGGAGAGATGGCCGAGTGGCTGAAGGCGCACGCTTGGAAAGCGTGTAATGGGTAACACCATTCGAGAGTTCGAATCTCTCTCTCTCCGCCAAAATAAAAAAGGCGCCCGAAGTGGCGCCTTTTTTATTTTGTCGAAGTGAGCGAGTGAGAACTCTCGTGTTCGACAAAAAGGCCAGGAGGGCCTTTTTGCGGCGGAGCCCCCGCAGCGAAGCGTAGGGGCCGGGGGCAGGAGCCCCCGGCAATCTCTCTCTCTCCGCCAAAATAAAAAAGGCGCCCGAAGTGGCGCCTATAAAATTATGCAAATCTGTGATCGTGCGACGGCTAACGTTGCGAAGCTAAGCCGCGTCGTTCTTGTCTTTGGATTTTTCTTTGAGCGAGCGGTGTGATTCTAGCAGCACGTTGAAGGCGTCGGCGATCTCGAGAAAGTAGTCGTTCTTTCTGAAAACGACATTTTTGAGCGTTTTGCCGGCCGCGACTTCGCGGGCGTGGCTCTTCAGGCGATGAAGCGGGCCCGCGATTCGGTGTGAAACCAATAGGCCGCCGATAAAGAGAATGGCGAAATTCACCAATGCGGCGAGGCCGATCCACATAAACAGCGTCAGACGCTCCTTTTCGAGCAAGCTGAAGTAAAAGCTGTTCTCGGGAAAATTCATCTTGAGGCCTTCGGCGCGAAAGTGCTGAAACGAGTGCTCGATGGCGAGAACCAGGAAGGTGACGTTGAGAAGGCCGACGATGACGACTTTCGAAATCAGCGCGAGCTGAAAGCGCGGATTGATCAGCAGGGATTTTGGTTTTCGATTGTTCGGCCGACGCGCCATACGACGTCTCCCTCTCCGATGCTCCTATCGGCGGGGTAACCTAAGGCCTGAAGTCCTGCATTAATCTGAGACGATTTGCGCCCTCTAGTTAGCGCTCCCAGGTCTGTGTCGGCAGATTGTTGATCGTGTTGCGCGTGCGACGTGAGGCATTATACACCCGGCGCTTCATTCTGCTGACGATGCCGAGGGGTTTATGAAGTTCGATGTTGCCGTTCCATGGGTTGAAGCTCAAATCCTCGCACGTCTTCGTATTGCGGGCCGGGTCGTCGCCTTCAATCTTCGCGATCTTTAAAGTCGCGACTTTGATGTATGGCGAATATTTCTTCTCACGCACCGTACGATAGTAAGAGCTTGCGAGGTTCTTGCCGGACTTTAGCATGGAGATCCAGGTATCGCGGTCAGCGTCGCTGGAGAGCCAAATATCTGTTGAGTCTTCGATATTGGTGCTGAGCTGGTCGCGATAAAGTTGAAACATCACGCCGAAGCACGCGGGCCCGCTCGTGAGTTTGGACTTGGCATTCGCGCGCAGATAATCGTGAGGA
>DASUEL010000648.1:0-19542 GCA_036275095.1 Bdellovibrionales bacterium | reverse complement strand
GCGCGCCGGCCGCATCGAGCCGATTTTGCCGGAGCGCCACCGGGACGCACGCCACCTCTATCAATCCATTCGAATTTTGTCGGATCACGAGCTGCTGCTCATGAGAAAGCCCGGGGGCGGCGAGGGGAACCTGCGCTTGCTCTTTCATTTTGATTCGCGGGACGGCCGCCTGACGAAGCTCGAAAACGCAGGTGTCGCCAGTGCGCAGGGCTTATGCGTATCGAAATCCTCCAGGCAAATCGCATGGCCCGGCGCGGACGGACGGCAAAACGTGGCCCGGCTCGCGGCCGACGGTTCGCTCGAGCCGGGAAGCCACCGCGCGTTCGCGCCGCCGCTTGAGTCCTGTCTTTGGGCCGACTCCAGGCACCTGGCCGGAATCGAGCAAGTGCCGCGCGCGCAAGCCGTGCCCGGCCACAATCGCGTGGTCATGTGCGGGCTGAAGGCGTCCGCGCCGGAGTGCCGTCACCTCAATCCACCCGCGCTCTACGCCGGCGGGCAGGTCTCGTTTTGGGAGTCCTCCGCGAGCGGCGCCGGAGTTCTGATGTACTCGAAAGCGGCGCAGCGGCGCATTCCGTTTCGTTTTTCCACCGATCGCCGGACGCTCGTGCCCGTCGAGCGAGTTCCCGCGGGGCCCGAGGACGTGATGGGCTACGACGGCCGCATCTTCCGGCTCGGTTTGCATCACCGGGCGTTTTTGAACGTCGCCCAGAGGGCGCCTGAAGCCGTCTACGGATTCGTGAATATCGGAGAGCGCACCTTCGGAATCGTGACGGGCGTGAATTATGCGCCCACGCCGGCGGAGCTGATCGACGGGAAATGGCATCCGCGCTTTCACGGTTCTTACGCCCCCGTGCAGGGCCTCGCCGCGCGCGACTTTTGGATTCGCTCTGACGGTGGCAAGTACTACTCGGTTACACTCCACGGGAGCGGCGACCGGGATCAGGCCGTTCTGTACTTCACGGGCGCTGAGGCGTTTCGGCCGACGGCCTATTACCCTTACACGCACGCGCTGGAGCACGCGGGCTACGACGCGTTTTGGGTGCGTTACGTGGGACCGGCTCCCGCGCTGAATAACGATCCGGGGCACATCGATCGCGAAAATGCGCGCGAGGCCGGCCGGGCCATTCTGAAGTTCGCGCGAAGGGCCGGTTACAAACGCGTGATCGCCTGGGGAATTTCAGGCGGCAATCACGTTACGGAAGCTTACTATGAGGGCGGGGACCGGCCGTCGGGCGTAATCGATTATTTGAACAACATCGCATCCGCGCAAAAAAAGACCGGCGCGCTGCGGGCCACGGCTCGCGCCCAGGGGTTCGGATTTTTCGCGGTTCGCGCGAAGTTCGACGTTCCGGAGCTCGAGCCGGTCGAAGTCGTGCTGCCAAATGCCCACGCCGACAACCCGCCACTCGATGTGTTCTACCGCATGATGCGGAAGATTGATGCCTTCATGAGAGAGACGCCGCCGCTTCCTCAGCCGTCGCCCGCGCCCGGCCGGGCGTGGATCGAAGCCGAAGGCGAAGGCGGCTCCGGCGATGGCTATTTTTTGGGCTCGCCCGGTTTCGAGCTGGAGGGCCACATTCTCGATGCCTGCCCAGGCGCCCGGAATTTCGAACCGGTTTTGAATGGGTCGTGGAGCCCCCGCACGCAACCGTCGCTTCGACCGGCAGGCGCGCCGCTGCTGCGGCTGCGTTCGGGGCCGAATTTGGCGGCCGCCGTCGAGTACGCGGGGCCGGCTTCCGCAGTCGCGGCGCAGGCTTCGGCGCTCGCCCGCGCGACGGGTTTTCAGCTACGCGAGAGTCCCGAAGCCGAGCGCTGCACGATTCAAGTTACTTTGCGTGAGGAGCGATCGCAGGATTGGCGTCAACGGCCGTGGCGGCTAAGGTCCGATGGCCTCGTCGTTCGGCCCGCGCTCGAGCGCCTCGCCGGCCAAATTTGTCCCGTGCTCGAAGCCGTCGCGGCGTGCGCGCCGTAAACCGGCGCACTTCGGTACCGAACCCTCATCTTCACTCAAGGACCGGCGTGGTATCGTCGAACGCGTCAGCACCAGTCACATATAGGTAATCGATGAGATACAAACGGGGCTTCGTCAGCTCGATCGTGACGGAAGCTCGGCCGTTTTCCCAGGTGACGTTTGCCGGCGCGTTCTCCGCCGCCTGCAAGGCCCAGCGCAAGTTCAAGACCGTCCATTTCGGCGCGTAACCTTCTTTCGGATTGGCGTACCACAGAGTGCCGCCGCAGGGGCCGTCGGAGCTCACGTTTACGCGAAACCGTGAGACCGATGGGTTTCGCGGTTCCAGATCAAGCCGCCAGCCGGCCCGGCGGCCCGGTCGCGACTCTTCGTGAAGTATCGGCGTCCAGGTCGCGGCAAACGCGGACGTCACCGCCGTCACGGGCGCGCCGCTCGCTTCCAGCTGCGCGGGCTCGGCGCTGACCGCGCTTCCATCGGTTTTTAAGGGAGTAATTTGAACTCCGAAGGAGTTGGCCGCGGGGCTCATGGCTCCTGAGAAGCCAAAGCAGGCGCCGTCAACGATCCGCGCGCCTTCAACGGGCTCCGATGCCGGCCCGTTTTCGGGTGAAGAAAGTCGCGGGGCTCGATCAGGCCGCGCGAGCTGGTTCGCGGCGCTTAAGAACTGCGCTTCGTTATTGACGGCAAACAGCACCGTTAGAACGGCCGCCAGCGCGCGAAGCGGCCATCCGAGAAAGACCGCATGGCTCGCCACGATGACCAGGAATGCGATCCAGTGGAACGAGTACAGAAAAGTTTCGTGACCGAAAAAGTGGTGCAGAACGTAATTGAATGCGAGTCCGCCGAGCACGGCCCACTTCACCGGAGCGGTGAATGATTTTTTGACGAGGATCGCGTAAAAGCCGGCCAGCAGCAGGATCAGCCAGCCGGCGGCCGCGGCCAGCCCGACGGGCCCCGAAGAGCCGATCGCCGAGCCCTGCGTGGCGGTGTTTCGCCGAACCTCGTTGAACGCATGTTGCGGCATGACCGCCGAATGCACGAAGAAGCTGCGCGGGTGGTGCGAGTGAATCCGCGGTGCCGGCTTCGTAATCCAGTTCCGGGTCAGCATCTTCACCGTTCTTTGCTTGAAGAACTCGGCCTTCGGATAAAACGCGCCCTGAACGAGCCACAAGGCCAGCGACACCACGGCCGCAACGATCGAGGCTTGAATCAGGCGGCGCAGACCGAATCGCTCGAGAATCGCAATCGCCCCGACGACCGCATTCGTGATGGTGACGGCCACGGTGAGAATCAAAGCAATGAAGAGGTAGCGCTCCGAGCCCGGGAGTCGCGCAACCGCGATCGTGAAGAGCAGGGTCAAAAGCATGAGCGTGGCGCCGATCGCGAAGGACTCTGGGATCGCGATCCAGAAAACGGCCGACGCCGTCGAAAGCGCGAACGCCGTGAAGAGTGCCGCGTCGGCACGGCCGAGCCGGCTGAGTCTGAGGAGCGCGTAGAGCGATCCGGTCCATAGGGCTGCGTTCAGCGCCATGATTGCGCCGGTCGAGACGACGCGGTCATCGACGAGCCAGTCGAGCCCGCGCGCGAAGCTTGAAAAGAACAGTGCGGAAAACGGGTGAAAGTAGCTGCGATATTGGCGTGCGAGCGGCTTGAAGAAATTTTCAAAGACGCGCGGTATGTCGGCGTCGAACCAAGCTTCGTAATTCGGCAGATATAGTATTTCCGGCGCGACTTGAACGTAATGCCAGATCGCGACGAGGGCACCGATCGCGGCGGAGAGCATGAACAACAGGTAATCGGCCCGGGGCACCTCTCCCAAGAGCCGCGCCAGTCCTTCCAGAAACGCGCGAAGATTTCTCATCATGCACGTATTCTATACGATGGAAATCACCCGGCGCCGTTTCAAAGCAGCCTGATCGACCTTCGGTGGGGCCAGGCTAGGCTAGGCCAAGTTGCGGCCCCAGGAGCCCTCTACTAAACTGGTTGAATCAAACATTTCATTCGCATAGGCGAGTCAGGTCCAAAGCCATGTGTGGAATCGCTGGATTTTATGATTTACGGAGCGCACGCCCCAATCCGACCCGCTACAAGCGAATACTCGATGAGATGGGCCGGCGTATCGCGCACCGAGGGCCTGATGACGAACA
This sequence comes from Bdellovibrionales bacterium, assembly GCA_036275095.1. Taxonomy (GTDB): domain Bacteria; phylum Bdellovibrionota; class Bdellovibrionia; order Bdellovibrionales; family DASUEL01; genus DASUEL01. Next base: position 15,429 of record DASUEL010000648.1, on the reverse strand, counting down.
GCAGTACGCGAATGAAGACGTCGCCCTGGTTTTCAGACGGCTTTCGATCATCGATCTAGCCGGCGGCGCGCAGCCGATCTGGAACGAGGCCGGAACGATCTGTGTTCTCGTGAACGGCGAAATCTATAATCACATGGAGCTGCGGTCGACCCTGAAGTCGGACCACCGGTTCAAGACGAAATCCGACTCCGAAATCGTTTTGCATTTGTACGAAGACTACGGCGCCGACGCGGTTTCGTTCTTAAAAGGCAAGTTCGCTCTCGCGATTTGGGACTCGGCCGCGCGAAAGCTCGTTTTGGCGCGCGACCGCATGGGCATCAAGCCGCTCTATTACTATCACGACGAGCGGGGTCTTTTGCTCTTCGGCTCCGAGCTGAAGGCGTTACTGGCGCATCCGGACTGCCCGCGCGAGCTCGACTGGGAGTTCGTGGCTCCGGGCGCGTTGAGAACGTTGGGCTTCTCGAGCGGCGTCAAAGGCGTGCAGCTCCTCGAAGGCGGGTGTTACGCCACTTTCGATGCGTCAAAACGGATGAGTGTGACCCGCTACTGGAGTTTCGAGGAGCGGCTCACTGGCCCGCCCGCGCGCCTTTCGAAGACCGGCGACTACATACGCCGTTACGAAGAGCTGTTCGCGCAGGCGATCGAGCGCAGAATGATGTCAGACGTGCCGGTCGGCGCGTTCCTGAGCGGCGGCCTGGATTCTTGCATGATGGTCGGAGCCGCCGCAGAATTCAATCCCGACCTAGAGTGCTACACCGTGGTGGAGCGCTCGACCGTTCTTTGCGGCGACGTCGAAGCCGCCGAGGCGCTCGCAAGATCGAAAAAGCTGAAGCTTCACAAAGTCGTTTTCGACTACCGCACATTTCTCGATGAGGTTTCGTTCTCGCTCGCGACGTTCGAATATGCGGTACGGCTGATGGATATGCCGATGTTTCAGCTGTCGTGGTTCATCAAGCACGAGCTGCATCGTTTCGCCAAGACAGTGAATCCAAAGCTGAAGGTCGTACTGATTGGCCAGGGCGCAGACGAGTTCGCCGGCGGCTATTCGAACATCGATAGCCCGTCTTACGGGCATCGCGACTGGAGCGACTACCTGAGCCGCAACGTGCGCGGGGGGCTCGCGAGCCAGATCGCCCAGCTGAGACGGATTCCCGAAGACTACCGCAAGTTTCTGTCGCGCGAATATCTGCTGAGCCTGCAGGAGCTGCAGGCGTCCGACTATCATCGTGAGATGGCTTGGGCGTGGCAACGGCTCCAGATGTACAATCTCTGGCATGAGGACCGGACGAGCTCCGCGCAAGGTATCGAGGCCCGCATACCGTTTCTCGACTCCGACCTCGTCGAGTTTCTGGCCGCGATTCCCGCCGAGCTTCACGCCGAGCTTTTTTGGGACAAGAAAATAGTTCGCGAAGCGAGCCGCCGCTGGCTGCCGGCCTCGCTCGCGGGCCGCCGAAAGGTCGGATTCATCTACGGGCCCGACCGCGATTCCGCCGACCAAATGTATCGCGAAATATTGCGGCGAATCTTTCCGGCCTTCGAGTCGAAGTATCTGGCCGCCCGGAGCGGCCAGTTCGCGATGCCGGCGATTCAGCGCGAATATGAGCGCGCGATTAAGCCCACGACGCCGTTTTCGTACGCGAAGGCGCTTCTTGATTTCATGGCGTTCATCGTTTTTAGGGAGGAGCTCACGGCCGGCGGAGCGTACGTCATCGGGGAGCTTCGGCCCCCAAGCCCGCTGCGGGCGGTGGCCGACCCGCGGGCCATCGATTGGGGAGAATCGAGGGCGGCGGGCGAGAAGCAACGCCTGCGAGAGCTCGTCGGGCAGGATTACCTCAATCTCGAGCTCGAGCTGAATCCACAGCTGAGGATTAAGGTAACGCTGCCGTCGCTGGTGGAGATATACCAGGACGACATTCCCTATGAAAAGCTCGCCGTTGAAGCCGACCAGCGCTGGATTCTCGATTTCTTCGTCAACGCCGCGTGCGGACCGCGGGCGAAATTCACGATAAACTATGTTGCGACTCAGTTGGGCATCGGAGTCGAAGAGATCGCAATGGTCTTTGTCTTTTTGTTGAGCAAGAACATAGTGAGAATTCCCGAAAAGGATAAGTTGGTACGCGCGACCGGATCAGAATGAACTGCGAGACGTTTATATCTGAAATGGCTGGCGTGTCGAATGAAGAATCGGAGTAAATCGCCTACAGTTTTTACCGACTTTTGTCGAAGTCTTTAATACCCGCGGTTATGCGGGATCACCATATCCACCTTACTTGGAAGGGGAGCCTATGCAGTATGTAAGTCGTCCCAGAACGAGACTTCGATCAATGTTCGTCGCGGCCCTTGCGGTGCTCGCGATCGGCCAGGACGTGTATGCCGGAAGGGCATCCACGGCCTCAACCGCGTCCGAACCCGCGGTTTCAGTCACGGTCGATATTTTGCCGGGGTACCGCTATCAGGATGATGCCGCTGGAACCTATTATGATTTCATCGCCGACCGCACTCGTCGCAGCATGCTGAACGAGGGTACCGGCTCTCTCGTCTATTCGTTTTCATTTTGGCGCTCGAGCGCTTATCCGGATCCGATCGTACGCTACGAGACCTTGGTCCTGGACGCCCCCGTTCCGGGCGGCGGCGCTTCGCAGACGCACGTGCTTCAAAGCAGGCTCGTGACGAACCATCTGGTTCTCGCGAGGCCGTTGAGCTCGCAATATGCGTCGATGACGGCGATGCCTGTCGGTGCGTCCGCGCTTACGAACGCCCAGCTGAACATGGACTATTACGGGTCCGTTGAAGGCAACGTGAAGATCGCCTCGCTCGTTTTCGGAGCGGGCGTGAACGACACGAAGCTTTCGGGCAGCGGCACCTCCAAAGTGAAGGTGACGAGAACGAGCGACACCCAGTGGATCGTCGAGATCGCCCCGGGTTCCATCGGACGCCTATACACTCCGAATGGAGTCAAAAAGGTCAACGCCGGGCTTTACTATTTCGACGGCGTGCTCGTCCTCAACGTTCAACCGTAAGTTTTAGTCGATGAGCTCCGGCGGTTCGGCCGGGGCTCGTCATTTCGGCAAGTCGCGGTAGCGGTCGATGACCAGCTGGCCGCCCCGAAAAGCGGCTCGGTCGCCGCAATTCCAATCCGGGCATTTCGTGTCGAACTTCAAATGGCTCGCCATTCGTTTGACCATTTCGGTTTCGGACGGATCGCCGGCGCCCCATGAGACGTCGGAGATCGGCACGCCGGCCTTTTCGAACCCGTGGGCATACGGCAGGAAGTAGCGCGCCTTGGCCACGCGCATGACCTCGGCGGCGTCTTTCGGGCCGGCGGTCGTCAGCGGAAGTCTTCGCTCTTTGAATTGTCGCCAGAGCGCGCGAAGGCCTTCGATCGGAAGCGTCGCCCAGTAGGTGGCCAGCCCTCCAAAAAACGGCGAGTGAAACTCCCTAAGACAGCACATGACGAGGTCGAACGGCCCGCGCTTTCGCACGGACTCTTCGATCACGGGAACCATGTCGCCCCCGGGCTCGGTCCCTGAATCAATCAGCACGAGTACCGAAAAATCGGGGGTGTTGACCCTGAAACAGTTCCCCATGCTGCGCATCCCACCGTAAGGAACCGGCCCCGCGCGCGTGGGCTGCTCGCCGTAGAACGGCAGAATGTCGATTTCGATGTCGCCGATGCGGATCGTCTCGCCCCATGCCGGTGCCGCGTGTTTTTGCCCGATCAGCGCCAGCTCCGACGAAAAATTCATCGGCGTCAAAAGGCTCGTGCGCTCGAGACGCGGGACCACGATCGTGGTATCGGGATCGCTTTCGCTCAGCAGAGAGGGAATGTGCCAATGGTCGTCGTGACCGTGGCTGATCAGAATCGCGTCCCATTTTTCGCCCGGCCTGGGCGGCGGCGTGTTGACGATACCCGGAGCGATCTTGAGAAGCCGTACGGGATCGAACAAAATCGAAGTGGTGCGGCTTCGGATGGCGAAGCTCGCATGCTCACGCCGGTAGACGCCGGGCTCGTCGATGAGGGGCCAGGGCTCGGGCCGCGGCTGGCTGGCGCTCAGAAGGCGATCGAATTGCGCCTCGGGCGCGAAGAGACGGAACAGCTGCCGCGCGCGCGCCTCATCGTCGTGTTTCGTGAGTAGGCGGATGAGTTGCGCGATGACTCGTCCATGCTCCGGCTCGACTTCGTATTGCAGACTCTCTTCGCTATTGAAGATCTCGAAGCGCCACTTCTCGGGCGGCGGGTACATGATGGCCTCGCTGAAGAGGTAACCGCCGTCGTCAAACGCACTCAGATTGAAATCGCCGGGCCGCAAGCCGTGCTTCACGATGGCGTTTTGCACGAGTTGCTTCCCTTCGGGACCGAAATCCACTTTGGTGAGCTCGCTGAGAATCGCTTTGAACGGATACGAGCGCGTGAAATTGTGCCGCATTAAATTAACTGAAACGTCATTTTTGAGAAGCATGCCCGTATTCTCGCACGAATCGGGTGGAGCGCGCAGCACCCGGCAGAGTGCGGCACGGGTCACTGGACTTTCGATCGGGCCAGAACTTTCACGGCACGGCCGCGCAGGTAAATTCGAGCCAAGAACACGCGTTGCGATTACAATCGAATCGTGAGATTCACGTTCGCTGAAAACATGACGCGCTCCGGGGCGTGGCCGCTAACCGGTGGCGCGGCGGTATTGGCCGCGCTACTCAGCTGGCACACGTGGTATGGACCGGACATCTTTTATCATCTGAATCTCGGCCGGCAAATCCTCGAGCACTCACGCGCTCAGCCGCCCGAGAGCTTCATCATGTACCAGCCGAATTTCGTGAACATCTATTGGCTGTTCCAGGTGTGCGTCTACGGCCTGTTTCAGGCCGGCGGTGTCGCGGCCATCAACATCGCGTTCGGAGCCGCGTGGTCTTTCATTTTTTGCCGCGCGTACGCGTTCATCGCCGCGGGTACGGCTCGGACACCGCTTACGTTGTACGCGCTCGTGTTGCTATCGATCGTCGCGACCTCGCTTCGTTTCGAGGAGCGGCCGGAAGTCATCGGCTACATTGCGATCGCGTCGAACTTGATTCTGTTGTTTCGGCGCCTCGAAAGCCCGGGCGAGCGGCTGAGTCTCGCCGGCTTCGCGATAGCCGGCCTCGTGCAAGTCGCGGTCACGAACTCGCACGCGTATTTCGCGCTCGGGCCCATTTTGACTTGCCTGGTTTTCGGTCTCTATTTCGCTTTTCACGTGCTCGCCGCCCGCGCGGGGCCGGCGAGCGCCGGCGCGCTGGCGCGTGACGGCTTTTGCCTTCTGATCGTGCAGCTCGCCGCCTCGCTCTTGAACCCTTTCGGCTGGGAGGCATGGACGTACTTTGTGACTTTGAATGACTTCCTCGCCGTCTATTACATGGACATCGCCGAATTCAGGCCGACGTTTTTCTACGGCGGCGACGTCTGGATCATGACGGCACTGAAGGCCTATTACGTCGCCATCGCGGCGGTGACGCTCCGGGTTTTATATTTGCGCACGCCGCTCGCTCTGACGGCCGGCCTCATCGCGGCCGCGGGACTGCTGCTGATGCCGCTCTCGTACCGAAACATACCGTTTCTATTCTTGTTTTCGATTCCAGCCGTTCGGGTCTTCGCGATGAACCCGTACACGTCTCGCTTCACGCCGGCGCTCGCGGCCCGCGCCGGCCGGGCCGCTTACCTCATTGCGGTTGCCGCCGTTTGTGCATCCATAGTGACTTCGAAATTCTATCATTGGTCTTACCGCAACCAGGACTTCGGCACCGAGCTCAAAGAAACGGTTTACAGCGTCTCCTTGGCGAACGTTCTGGCGGGGTACGGCGCGGGCCTTGAAATATTCAGTCACTCGAGCGACGGCGGTTTTTTGCAGTTCTCCAACCCGCGAATCAAGCCCTACAACGACTCCCGTTTTACGGACATCGAGCTCGTGGCTGAGTACTTCAATGCCATCAATGACCCGGGCCGCACGTGGACTTTGCATCGCCGCCACGGCTTTGATGGGGTTCTCATCAGCTTCAACTATCAGGAGATCGCTCACTTTTCGATCACGAAGGATTCGGCGTTCACCCTGAGCCATGCCGACATCTGCCACGCATTTTTCAGCCTGAAGAGCTCGCCCGTGACCGAATATTTGAAGCAGAGAGAATGGCGCGTTTATGCCGGCGAAGATTTGACCCGGGCGGCGAATAACCAGTGCCTTTACCGGTGGGCGCAATCCCTCCGCGATTATCCCGACGCCGCTTTGTTGGCGAAAATCATCGGCGAGCTCGATTCGGCTCCGTCGATCCCGGCGTTTTTATTTCTGGCCTATTACGACTTGGCCCGGCAGACCGGCCGCCGCGAGGAGTTGCGGCGCATGAAAACCTGGATTCCGCGCGTGAACGCGCTGGAGGACGGCCGTCTCCGGCAGGAAGTACTGGCGATCAGCCTGAGCTCCGATTGAGCGGCGCGAGCGGACCCGCGCAGCTGACGACGGAGCACTGCCCGAACAGGCTTCGCGCCAGCGCCGCCACGTCTTCGCCTTTCACGTTTCCGATTCGCTCCGTGTAGGCGGAGACTTCGTCAAACGGATTGCCGTAGGTGTGGCTCGCCGCCATGAACCTCGCCACGAAGCCGCCGCTTTGAAGATTGATTTCGTGCTCGCCCGACACATAACGCCTCGCTCGTTCGAGCTCCTCGGCGGCTGGGCCGCTCTTTGCGAATTCACTCAGCTCGCGGCTGACGGTGTCGAACACCTGTTGGACTTTATCCGCGGCGCAGGCGACGTAGGTGGCGACGAAGCCGGTGTCGTAGCCTTCGTGCCGGAACGCCTTCGCGGAGTATACGGGACATCCGCTCGCGCGGAGGGCCTGGGCCAGGCGGCCGCTTCCGCCGTTGAAGATTGCGAGCAGGACATGAAGCGCGAAGCGCTCAGGCGAGGCGGCCGGCAAGCCTTTAAAACCGTAAATCAATTGGCACTGCTCGCGCTGAAATGGCGCGTGGGCCACGGCCGGACGGGCGGGGCCGTCGTGTGCGGCCGCCGTGATTGAAAACGGGCGCGTGAACGGGCTCGCGGCCCGCTCCAAGGCGCGAACCCAAGAGTCGCGATCGAAATCGCCGGTCAGCGCGATCGTCAAATTGGCCGGATGCGCGATCTTGCTCCAATACCCCGTCACGTCGGCCTCGGAAACCGCCGCCACGGTTTCGGGAGTTCCGACGACCTTTCGCGCGTAAGGATGATCTCCGAAAAGCGCGGCAAAGAAATTTTGTCTTGCCGCCAGCAACGGCACTTCGGAGTTGTTCCGGTATTCGGCAATGAGCGACTCGCGCTCGCGCGCCACGCTGGCACGATCGAATGACTCGAGCTTCAGCGCATTTGCAAGAAGTACTGCGGCCTCCGCCTCGAAGGAGGCGGGCGCCCTCAGACTCAAACTGATATTATCGCGTGCCGCCGTGCCATGAACTTTTATCGCTTCCGATCGCACGAGGCCTCGCGAGGCCTCGCCCTCGAGGCCATCGCGCGCCCAAGCGCGCGCGACGACGTGGCTCGTACCGGGCCGCTCGGCGGGCTCCGCGCGCACGCCGCCCCGAAAAGACGCGAGCGCATTGACGACGGGGATCGCCGGATCGTGTTTGAGCAAAAGCGTCGCCCCGCTCGGGAGCGTTATCCGCTCGGGTTGTTTAGGGCGGGCTTTTGAGAGCTGAGCGGGCCGCCGTGCGGCCGTTTTCGCGGCCGGCGCGGCGGCCGCCGGCTTCAGCGCGCGGTGAAACTGCGCGAACCGCTCACGCCATTGCAATGCCGGAGCCCCCGCGTCCAGGGGCGAGATCACTCCGATTGAAAGCCGCTCGGGAGTCAAATAGCGGCGTGCCGCAAGCTGAAGCTCGGCGGGAGTCAAACGCGCGAAGGCATCGGTGCCGAGTCCGCTCTCGTAGCCGGAATCGCCAGCCAGAAACGCGCCCGCGATCCGCTGAGCCAGGCTTTCGGTCGTTTCGAGCGCTTCGAGCGCCTCGGCGTGCGCGCGTAGCGCCGACGTTTCGGTCTCGGCGGCGCTCGGCGGATCATTCAGGGCGCCAGCGACCGTCTCGAGCACCTCGCCGGCTGCGGCGTTCAAGTTCCGCGTCGGCACCGACGTCATCACGAAAAACGCGCCGGCGAGCCGGCCTGAAAAAATGCGGGCGGCCGCTTGTTTTGCGAGACCCGTTTGTCTGAGGGCCAGTGCGAGGCGCGACGAGGAGCCGCCGCCGAGGACGTGCGCGAAGGCGGCAACCGCGCGCGCGTCTGGGGCGCCCGCGGGAGGCAGGGGCCAGGTGAGCGACAAGATCGACATGTCACGGCCGCCGCTCTTGATCCGCGTGCGCGCCGCCGGCACTGGCGCGGTGACCGGCCGAAGCGGGACGTTCCCGTTGCCGGCTCGTTCGAATCGGGCCGCGATCAACTCCTTCGCCGCTCCCGGCTCGAAATCGCCGGCGACGACGACCAACATGTTATCGGGCCGGTAATGCGTTCGGTAATGGCCGACGAGGTCGTCACGGCTGATGGCCTTCACGGTTTCGGGAGAGCCTATGACCGGCACGCTGTACGGATGATCCCCGAATGCGGTTTCGAAGAGAAGTTTGGTCGGCTCCCAGCTTGGGACATCCATGCTGGAGTTGATTTCTTCCAGAACGACCGCGCGCTCGGCCTCGAGCTCTGCCGAATCAAATCGCGCGTCGGAGACGAGCTGAGCCACCAGCTCTACGGCGGTTTCCAGATAACGGCTCGGCAGAGTCGCGCTGAATGTCGTGTGATCGAGTGACGTGAACGCGTTGATCTGACCGCCGAGCGATTCCGCCAGCGCCGTGATCTCGCCGGGCTCGAACTTCCCGGTACCGCGAAACGCAAGATGCTCTATGAAGTGGGTGAGCCCTTTCAGGCGTCCCGGTTCGGTCGCGCTGCCGCTTTGAATCCACGCTTGTACGGTCACGACGGGTGCCCGCGGCGAACGCGCCAGCAGTACGGTGAGCTTATTCGGAAGTTCTAGCCTGCTCATCATGGGCTGCCGTCAATTCTCGTCATGTTCGATTTGCACGTTTCGGGCCGCGGAGTCCCGCCAGCTCTCGAACGCAATCCGCGGGGCCCGGCACCGTTCGAGCTCCTCGATTCGCTTTCGGCGCATCGGAAGACTTCCGGAAACGTACAAATCGATGAAGGCTCCGCCATCGAGCACCTGAACCTTCAGCTTCGCTCCGGCTTTCGCGAGCGGCTTGAATCCGTCCATGAAGGCGGGCTGCCACGGAATACCGTCCGCTTCGAGCGCGCTCCGAATTTTCGCCAGCTCCGTCTTGCCGAGCTTCGCGGAAGAACCCAGCTCCGGAAATCTCGTGAGCGCGTCGCTCGGAAGCGGCCCGGTCGACGCATGAGCGAGCAGCGTCGAATATTGAAGGCCGTCGCCGCTGCAGAGGCCGGCGAGACCGAGCCCTTTCTCGAGCCGGGCGAGAAGGCTTTCGATCAAGCGCGCTGCCGTCGGATCTTTTTTTTGAATTTCCGGGAACAACTCGAAGCTGATGAGGCGGTCGGCAAGCGTCGGGAGCACGAAGACGCGCCGGTAAGCCGCGGTGTCGGAGCCGAAAATGTCTTTAACTTCGGCCAGTGAGATCGGATCTTTGGTGTTCTTGTCGATGCGATCGGATTCGGCCTGCAGTGCCTCTTCGTTCATCACCCGTCCGTTGTTTTCGAGTATCTGCGCGTTCACGTACGACTTCGTGAGCGCGCTCAGCGCCTTTCCGGTTTCAGACTGCGGATAGTAATATTGAATCAGACGCTCTTTGTACTCGAGGTCTTTCTCGGTGATTTGAAATCGCCCGACCTTCGCCACGACCGGTGATTCGGACGAGCGCGTGCATGCGGCGGCGAGGAGCGCGACGGTTGGCAGGACCAGCGAGGCACGTAAGCGCCAGCGATACGAAGACATACGGAAAAGTCTAGCAACAATGGTGTTGCGGCCGTAGTCCCGATTTTCAATAATACCTGTATGCGAACGAATGGTGCCGCTACTTTACTATGGACGTCAGCCTTGGCGGCGCTCGCGGCGCTTTTTGCGGCGGCTTCGCTCGCGCGGCCCGAGCGTATGCAGATGCTCGCGCTCCAGGCCCGGGACGCTCCGGGTTTGCTGGCAAACCTATTCAGCGCCGACCGGTTCGGACTGAGTCCGCTCGGACAGGCCGTGGCCGCGTTCGCGATTCTTTACGGAGCTTTTGCTTGGGGCGCGCTCGCCGTTTTGTCGCGGCGGTGGCCGGCGCGCTGTTACCACGAGCTGACCCTCCGCCTCGGGTTTGCATCCGCCTTCGCGGCGCTCGCGCCGGAGGCGGCCGTTCGCGCGACCGCGGGATACGGCGCGCCGCTGATGGTATCGTGCGCGGCGTTCGCGGCAGGGGCGGGTCTCGCTTGGGCGCTCGGGCGAGGTTTGTCGGCCGGGTGGCACCGGCTGACTTCGCCCGACGAACATCCTGGGCTCAGCTCGAGGGACGGCGCTGCCTTTGCCGCCGCCTCGCTCTTGATCGTGTCGTTCGCGTTGTTCGCCGCGCCGGTCGCCGAGTCGGCGCGCGCGCGACGGGAGCTTCAGGCCGACGAACACAGGTCGCGCGCCGTGCGCCGGCTCGTCGAACGGCCAGAGTACGCCTCAATCGTGGATTTTTCCGACGGAAAGAGCGCGTTTTCGTTTCACCTTGCGCTGGCCGCGCACGCGAGCGGCCTTTCATCACAGCGGCGGATCGTGTTTTTCTCGGAGCTCGGGCCGGTCGCCATGGGCGAGCCGAAAAGCGGAAATCTGCCTGAAGGGACTCGCGTTGCCGTGCACTTCAACTCCGATGCGCTCGAGTTCTGGAAAGAGCTCGAGTACTTCACCGGCCGGTCGGAGTGGAAGAGGTTTCCGTCGAGCCGCGGCCCGCTCGTCTTCAGCCGCGGATTCGCCGAGCTGGAGACCGACACCGAGGGGCCCGGCCCGGTCGCCGGCGAATGCGCCGATTTGCGTGACGGCGAGTGTCTGGAACGCGCGATCCGCTCGTTTCTTCTCGGTCAAACCGCGCCTGTGGCGATACTCGCGGCGTCTTTCGATGAGGATATCCGGCGACGCGATTCACGGGTGGACAGTCTGCGCTGCCGCGCGCTTCAGAAGAAGCTTTACGAGACGCTCGCCGTGCGCAAATCTCTGACGATCGAGGAAATCGCGACTGTCGAAGGGCCTTGTCATCTGGCCGCCGTCGTGAATCCGCATGACTTTCGGCTGCATCAAGAGCTGGCCGACATTCTCGTCAACGTCGATGACGTGGAATCCGCGCTGCTCGTGGCGGGCCGGTTCAAACGAGGAGCAAAAAACAATTGGCTCGGCGACCTCTTGCTGGCGAGGCTTCTCGCGCGCTCCGCGAACGTCGACCGACGTCGGGAAGCACAGCGATATTATCGCGCCGTGATCGCGCGATTTCCCTGGGCCGCGGCTTTTTACACCGAGCTCGCGCGAAGTTTGGCCGGAGCGGGCCTGAAGAGCGAGGCGGAGTCGGCGCTGATGGAGGGCTACTCGCGCACTGGCGACGAAACGGTGCTCTCGATGCTGCGAGAGCTGCAGGCGCAGAAGTAACTCGTCTCGGACTTTGGTCTGAAGCCGGGCTAGTTGTGGCTTTCCGCTTATTTGCCTAAAATGAAGAAGCGTCAGCGGACAGGAAGCACCCCCCTATGAAACGCGATTCGATAATGCACGCGAAAGCGGCGAGCCTCCTGCGACAGTATCTGGCGTCGCGCCCGTTTGCCACGTTCACCTTGCTCGTTCTCGTCTCGGCTTCAGCGATTTTGCCGGCTATGGGGTTGGATGTGATGCGCCGGTTTACAAACACCGGCCTCGAGCGAGGCGTCGGTCCCGAGCTGCTCGAGCTGGGCGCGGTTTATCTCGCGATCGCGGCGTTCGGAATCGGCTTCAATTTTCTCTTCACGGTTCACGCGCAGTCCATGGGTTACCGGCTTCTGACCGATCTCAACATGCGTCTGTTCGAGCGCGTGCAACGGCAATCGATGGATTTTTTCTTGCGCGCGCCGGCGGGTGACCTGTCGAACCAGTTTGCCATTGAAGCCGAGGCCTGCCGGGACGCATTCGACGTGTTTACGAAACTCGCGCGCAATCTCGCCGGTGCCGCCGCCTTCGCCGTTGTTTCACTTCATATGGATCCGGTCTCGGCGATTCCGGCGCTGGCGCTACTCCCAATCGCGGCCTATTATACCGACCGCGGCTACAAGAAGGCCGGCGAGATCGCGCCGCGCGTTCAAGCGCTCAATGCGCGAATCAGCGACGAGTTGATATCGTCGGTGCAAATGGGGCGCGACGTGCGTCTTTGTCAGCGGGAGGCCGATCAGTCCGCGCGGTTCAACGTCCTGCTCGGCGGCATGGGCGGTGAAATCCGCGAGGCCATTGAGATCCGCTCGCGCGTGTCGGCCGTCGGCTCGTTTCTTCAGCTCGTCGGTTTCACGTTTCTCTATTCGTTTTCGGCGCTTCGGGTTTTGCGCGGCGAGATCACCCCCGGGCAGTTTCTCGCGTTCGCGACTGCGATGTATTCCATCTTCAATCCCATGCTGCACCTCTTGCACTGGGGCGGCCGTCTCAAGGAGCTCTCCGGCACGACGTCGCGTTTGCGGGAGACGCTGGCGGCGGAGCCGTCGGTGAAAGACGAGGGGCGCGCGGAGCTGACGGGCCCGGTGGAGTCGCTGGAGCTGGAGCGGGTGGGTTTCACGTATCCGGGCGCCGAGCGGCCGGTGTTTTCGCGCGTGAGCCTGAAGGCCTCGCGCGGCGACGTGGTCGCGATCGTCGGTCCCAACGGCGCGGGGAAGAGCACGCTTTTGAATTTGCTTCCGCGCTTTTACGACCCTACCGAGGGCAGAATATCGATCAACGGGCGGGAGCTAGGCGCGTGGACGCTCAAGAGCCTGCGCGCGCGGATCTCGCTGGTCTCGCAAGAGACTGTGCTCTTCGACGACACGGTGGCGGCGAACATCGGCTACGGGCGCGCGGGCGCAAGCCAGGAGGAGATCGCGCGCGCCGCCGAGCTCTCAGGAGCGGCGGAGTTCATCGCGCGGCTGCCGCAGGGTTATCAGACGCGGGTGGGTGAGCGGGGCGGACTGCTTTCGGGCGGTCAGCGGCAGCGGATCGCGATTGCGCGCGCGTTTTTGCGGGATGCTCCGGTGCTGCTGCTCGACGAGCCGACCAGCGCGCTGGATGCCGAATCGAGGGAGCAGCTCAAGGGCGCGCTCGAGCGGCTGATGAAAGACCGGATCGTGTTCATCGTCACGCACCACGCCCGCGAGCTCCCGGGCAACGCCCGCATCTTGCAGCTGGCCGGGCCGGCCGCCACCGAAAGGATCGCCAATGGGTGACGTACTCTGTTTGAGGCTGAACGTCCCCGCGTCTTTGCGACGGTCCGCGCTGGTGGAGGAGTTGCCACGCGCGCTCGCCGCGTTCGAACGGGCATGTCCGCTCGGTTCGTGGGGCCTGATGCCCGAGAGCCTGCCGGACCGCCAATTCGACGGGTACTCGTACACGCTGTTGGCCTGGCCGCGGGATCCCGCGGGAGACTTGGCCGCTCTGGCGCAAAGTCTTCATCAATCGTTGACCGGCCGCGGTTTCGGCGTCGAGGCGTCGCCTTCGTCCGATGCCGCCGGGAACAGCGCGCGGGCGCAGAAATACCTTCGTGTTCGCTATGGAGACGGATTCGCGGGAGCGCCCGAGTTCTTCGGCGCCAGCGCGCGGGCGCTGCTCGCGGCGCTTGCCTCCGTTCCGGGAGAGCTCGAGGGCGGAGCGCTTCTTCAACGGCAGGTCGCGCATCTGTATGCCATGCTTCGCGCGTTCGGCCTGGCTGAAACGCGTTTCGGTCCGCTCCTGGATGCCTTCATTCGTTACAATCGCTCGAGGTCGGAAACCGCTCCCGAGGCCGTCGAAGCCTACTTGGCCGCCCGGAAGGCCGCCGCGGAAGAGCTTCTCAAGAACCCCGCATTCTCGGGTCTCTTTGAACGCGTCTTTACCGGCCCGAGAACGCCCGAGACCGAGGCCTTTGCCCGCGAGGCCGCCAAGGGGGCCGCGGCGCTGCGAGCGGCGCGCGGCGAATTGCCGGCGGCTCTGCCGCTGGAGCTGGCGATTTGGAACAACTTTATTCACATACACATGCTGCTACTCGGCGCCAGAAATGAGCTCGAGTTCACGCTGGAGCACGCTTGGTGCAGATTTCTGGACGGGCGATGAAGCGAGCGCACGGCGGTCAAACACGGGAGCTCTTGAGTTTTTTGGCGGCCTACACCAACGGCTCCTCGAGGCTTCTTCTCGTAATGGGGTTTTGCGGCCTGGTCTTCTCGGCCGCCAGCGTGTTCGACATCGTCATACTCAAATACTTTTTCGACACGGTCGCGGCCACGCGCGACGAAGGCGCTTTTATGAAAGCGTTCGCGGTTTTTTTCGCCGTCTCGCTCGCGCAATTCGCCGCGGTTTACCAGTATCGCCGGCTCGAGAGCCATCTGAAGCTCTCGGTCGCGAACTCCATTCGCGCTGATTTCTACGGGGCGATTCAAAGAGTCTCGCTCGATTTCTTTCTCAGCCGGCATACGGGGGCGCTCGTCAATCAGCTCGCGACCGAAACGGCCGCGGCTGAAAAAGGCATCCAGGCGCTCTCGGGAATTTATTCGCGCGCGGTCGTCTTCTTCGCGCTCTTCACGATTTTGGCGAGCCTCGATCTCCGGCTTGCGGCGGGCGCGACCGCGCTGGTTACGGCCGTAGCGCTCGTTTCGAATCGCATGCTCGCCAAAAGCCAATCACTCGCGCGCGATTCACAGTCTCATCGCGCGCGTGTGCAAAGCGCCTTTCTGGAGTCGATCGCGGGCGGGCGCGTGATACGCGTGTTCGGTCTCGAGGAGAGTGTCGGCCGGTCGTTCGCGGCCTTGCTTCGGCTGACGCTTTCGGCCCGTGTGAGGCTGGTCCGTCATCAAGCGCGTGCGACGCTCACGGGCCAGGCGCTGATTCTCGCCGGCCTGGCGGCGCTGGTCTATTGGAGGCACTGGGGAAGCGAAAGCTTCAGCATCGGCGTCTTTCTGGCGGAGGTCGCGGCGATCCGATTGCTCATCTATCCGGTCAGCGAGCTGCTGACCGGATTCAGCGAGCTCAAGGAGCTCTCCGGCACGACGTCGCGTTTGCGGGAGACGCTGGCGGCGGAGCCGTCGGTGAAAGACGAGGGGCGCGCGGAGCTGGCGGGCCCGGTGGAGTCGCTGGAGCTGGAGCGGGTGGGTTTCACGTATCCGGGCGCCGAGCGGCCGGTGTTTTCGCACGTGAGCCTGAAGGCCTCGCGCGGCGACGTGGTCGCGATCGTCGGTCCCAACGGCGCGGGGAAGAGCACGCTTTTGAATTTGCTTCCGCGCTTTTACGACCCTACCGAGGGCAGAA
>DASUEL010000647.1:0-2930 GCA_036275095.1 Bdellovibrionales bacterium | reverse complement strand
TTCGTGCTCGCGTTCGTGCTCGCCCCATCGGCCATGGCCGATGGAAGCTGCGGAACGGCCGCCGCAAAGAGAAATGAAATCGCCCGTGCCGAGCCGATCGCGCTTGCGAGAAAGCTGCCCCAAGACGATCGCGCCAAGCTCTACGCGCTTTATCGAACCCACAGCGGTTTTCGCGAGGTTGCGGACTGGCTCACCCAAAAGATGTACGCGCTCGAGCGTGAGGACGCGGACTCATCTCTCTTTTCGAGGGCCTACACCGCCGACGCCATCATCGAAGAGTACGCGATCCAGAAAGAGTGGAGCCAGCGGCGCCGCGAGATCTTCGCGCTTCAGCTGAAAATGCTGAGTTTTATCGACCGATCGCAGCCGATTCCAAACTTCGTGCGCAACACCTACTTTGAAATGCTCGCGATCACGAATTCCAAACACATGACTTTCGAGCGGCACCTCAAGCTTGTGGGCGTTCTTGTCTCGATGATCGAATCGATGGCCGCCAAGGGCGAGTCGCTCAACACCTTTGTCAGCGATCAGGCGAACCTCTATGCTTTGGAGCGCTTCACGGTCGAGCTGGTTCAGCTGGGTGATCTCCTTTTCGTGCCCGATTATGTTCATAACGACGCGAAAAAGATCAGGCCGCACAGCCGGCGCTGAGGCGCAATTGCGGCGCCTGTCTAATCGTTGATCAGTAATTTTTCCATTCCGTCAAATAGGCGCACGATGATTCAGGCGCGGTTCATGCTCTTAGGGCGCTCGTTGGGAATTAACCTAGGAGTTTACCTATGAAGAACACCCGTTCGGGCCTCAATGCCCTCGTTGTCGCCGCCGCGAGCCTCGTATCCATCAACGTATTCGCCCAGTCCTTTCAGCAGCCCCCTCTGCTTTCAGGACGCATGAAAATGGGCATCGTTCAGGTCGAAGAGCACGGCGAAAAAAAGCGTGAGCTGACCATCCAAGAAGCACGCATCGAGATCAAACGCCGCTGGTTCGGTGCCGATGGCGACAAGATGTGCATCGACGGCCACCTCGACATCGACCTCCGCCCGCTCGTGGGCAAATCAAAGGCCGAGCAGGCGCTCATCGACGAAGTGAATGAAGGCATCGAAACGGTCATTCGCTTGAAGACCGCCGAAGCCATGTCCAGAATGCTCAGCCTGAAGGCGGGTGCTCCCGTCGTCGTAAACCCTAAAGACGTGACGGTTTCCGAAGCCATGCTCGCCGGCGCACAAGCGGCGTTCACCGCGCCCGATAAAGGCTTCGACGGCCCCGGCGGCGTCGAAGGCTTCGCGAAGTACGCCACCCGCGCGGCCGTGATGGTCGACACTTCGATTCGCCAGGCTTACAATAAAATCAGCTTCGGCGGCTGCGCCGACGGCAAAGGCAAGTTCGAGGTCACCGTAGGCAAGGCCAACCCGACGACCTTCGTACAAGACTCTTATCAGCATCCGTACATCTCAGGCCCGATGATCCGCGCCCAGCTCAACTTCAACCGGGTCAGCTTCTACGTCGAGCTCAAGAACGATCGCGGCTCGGTCATCAGCCCCGAAGGCGATGCGGCCGGAATGCTCGCCAACGAAGTCAGCCGCGGTAAAGACATCCTGACCTACTCACCGAACTTCATGGAAGCCGGCGCGATCTTGAATCTTCAAGTCGCCCGCCTGATCGGCGCCATCAATAAGAAAGAAGGCGATGAGATCTCCTACGTCGCTCACATCGACAATAGAGAGATGGACAGCGCCCGCAAATACCTAGGCTTCTCGGCCCAAGTCGTTCTTCAGCGCTTCCGCAACCGCGAGGGCCAGTTGGAGCGCTCGACGATGACCGACCTCATCGTGTTCAAAGAGCTCTTCGGCCGCCTCAACCTCAGCGCCGAGCGCTTTCAGCGCACGGGCGAGCGTGACGGCCAGAATCTCTATTTCCGCATGAACAAAGTTTCGGCGGAGTTCGCCGTCGCCGACAAGCTCTTGATCTTCCCGGTTGCAACCAGCGTCGGTGGCGACGCGTTCTGGAACAAGTATGCCGACCGCTACATTCCGAACACGATGCACGTGAACAAGGGCGGGATGATCTTCACCCGCATGCGCTTCTAAGATTCTTTCATCTTCCAAAAGGCGCCCAGCACGGCTTGCACGCGCTGGGTGGGCCTGACCCCGAACAAACTCACGATCGAAATTTGATTCGAGGGATCCGGCTTGGCCGGGTCCTCGTAGATCCAAACACCTTTCACCGTCTGCGCGCAATGCCTCGGCACGACGGTGTACCCCAACCCTTCCGACACCATCGTCAAAGCGCCGTGCAGCCCGTTGATCGTTCCGCAGAGATTGAGCGACTCAGCCGAGAGCTTTCGCGCCGACGGCAAATGATGGCGCCGCCAGGAATCGAAAAGCTCCGCCATGCCCGGATGATCGATGAACGGCATAGACGCGAGCGATTTCGCGCTCACTTCGGTGCGCTTCGGTCCGATCAATACGTACTGCTCCTCGGCGAAAACCTGGTGCCGCACGGCCGGGTTGCGAGAACGCTTGGTCACGAAGCCGAAATCGATGTCGCGCGCGAGCAGCCGCTCTATGACCTCTTCGGTCGGGCACAAGGTGACTTTGAGCTTCACACCGCTGAATCCCTTATTGCGCATCTGAAGGAGAATCGGAAAGTGCGGCGTCATCAGGCAGCTGTGAGGCATCGCGTACCGCACGAGCCCCTGCAGGTCCCGCGCCTCGCTTGAGAGCCGCTCGAGGAGCCGCTCGGTCTGATCGTGCTGCTGCTCGATGAACTCGAGCAGGAGCCGGCCGGCCGTGGTGAGCAAAACCTTCTTGTTGATTCGGTCGAAGAGCGGCACGCCGACTTGCTCTTCGAGCTTTGCGACCTGCTGACTGACCCCCGATTGGGTCATGGCGGCCTTTTTGGCGGCGCTTATGAAGTTCATCTCCGTCGCG
>DASUEL010000646.1:0-2079 GCA_036275095.1 Bdellovibrionales bacterium | reverse complement strand
CCACTACGAGAAACTTATAGTTCGCATCGACGAGAGCGCCCTCTTTGAGCGCCTTGGATTTCATGACCGAAAGGGAGGTCGGCCACACACGGCTCTTGTGGCTATCCCGAAAGCTCTGCGCCAGCTCGTCCCAAATTCGCGCCGCGGGCATGTTCACAGTAAGTTCATGGCTGAAATGTATGGTTCGTTCCATCACAGGCCTCCTTCAACGTAAAGTCGTAAAGTTGGCGAACAATCGTTTTCAGTTTGTGTGCGAATTGTGCAATAAATGTAAGCATGTTGGCGTTGATTCGTGCGGCGCTCGCCGCGGGATGGCTTGCGATTTGCGCGACGTTTGGAACGATCTATGCGCTCGTTCGTTTCCGCCACGTCAACACTCTCCATCCGGTCGCCCAGGTTTTCAGCTGGGGGTGCCGCAAATTTCTCGGGCTTCGAGTCGAGTACCGCGGTTATGAAAGACTCCTGAAAGATGGTCCGTACATTCTCCTCGCGAATCACCAGCATAATTTGGATGTCGTTTTGCTCGCGGGCGTCTATCCGCCGAATACGATTACGATCGGCAAAAGAGAGGTGATGTACATTCCGTTCTTCAATTTGATTTTCTACGCGACCGGCAACCTCCTCATCGACCGCAAAAATTTGGAGCGTGCGAAAATTACGCTCGCCAATGCCGCGGCCTCGATTCGCAAGACCGGCGCGCGGATTTGGCTCTTTCCAGAGGGTACTCGCCGCTATGGCCTGGGGCTGGGCCCGTTCAAAAAGGGCCCGTTTCATCTGGCGGTGGAAGCGCAGGTTCCCCTCCAGCCGGTGGTCGCTTCGAGTTATGCCGGCGCCGTCGATTTGAACCGCTGGAATGCCGGCCGGGTGATTATAGAAGTCCTCCCGCCCATCCCCGTCGCGGGGCGGGACATTGACGATTTGATTCAAGAAGCCTTCGAAAAAATGAAGGCCGCGATCGACCGGCTCGACCGCGAAGTTCGTGGTTGACCCCCTCCCGAAGTTAGAACAGATTGCGGCCCATGCAAAAAATCAATCGCCGCCAGATGATCCAGCTCCTGGGTGCCGGCGCAGCCTCCGTGTACCTGGGCGGCTGCACCACCAACGCCAAACGCAGTCCGTCGGGAGGCCCGGCGTGGATCGACAGACTCGGCCCGGTCGACCGCACACTGGGTGACGTCGCCCCGCTCGATTTCACCGGCGACAAGCCGAGTCTCGCACACCAAATTCTTTGGAACAAAGCCGCGTTTATCACGAAACAGGGCGGACTGCCTTCTACCGTGGAAGATGCCGAGGTTGTGATCGTCGGAGGCGGCATGAGCGGCCTGCTCGCCGCCTACAATCTGCGCGATTTAAGGCCGGTGGTACTGGACCAAGCGGAGCGCCTCGGCGGCAACTCCCGCGCCGAGAGCTGGCGCGGCCTGGATTATTCCCTCGCGACCGCGTACTTCACGATTCCCGATGCGGGTTCCGAGATCGACGTCTTTTTCAAAGAGCTCGGAATCGACAAAGTCATGCGAGCCCGCGAAGTCAACGATCCGGTCTTCATCGACGGCGTTCGTTACGACGATATATGGAACAAGGGCACGAACGCCAAATCGCGGCCGCAGTTCCGAAAACTGAAGAAACTGTTTCTCGATACGCTCGCGGGCACGAACGGCGCGCGCTATCCCGAGCTCCCGTACGACAACGACGACGACCGCCGCTACACCGAGAAGCTGGACCGAGTCAGTTTTAAAGACTACATCGAGGCGCACCTGAAAGCGCGGCTCCATCCCCATGTCGAAGCCGTCGTCGAATATTACTTTTGGTCGGCTTGCGCCTCCTCGAGCACCGAAATCAGCGCCGCCGCGGGGCTGAACTTTTTCGCGGCCGATTTCGGGGCCATCGCGGTTACGCCGGGCGGAAACGCCGCCATCGCCGAACGCATTTTGCTCGAGCTTTCGAAGACCATGCCGGCCGAGCGCTTTCGCGTGAGCTCGCTTGTTTTCGACGTTCGCTACGAAAAAGACCGCGTTCTCGTTTCGTACTGGAACGGCGAGCGCATCAAGACTTTGCGCGCCCGCGCCGTCGTCATGTGCT
>DASUEL010000645.1:0-2581 GCA_036275095.1 Bdellovibrionales bacterium | reverse complement strand
GATCTATATCGACAAAAGTCAGCTTGAACAAATGGAGTACCTGCTCGCGCAATCCGCACAGGGCTTTCATCTGTTGTTCGAATCCGGCGATGTCAAACGTATCCTGAGTCTCCCGACCGAAAGTATGGATTTCTTCACCTTCGAAAATCTCAATCGCATTCAGCAAATCCTGGGCGATTTTCTCAAAAAGAAGAGCTTCATGGAAAAGAAACTCTTCCTCGAAAAGCTCGACACCGAGTCGTACGAGCTGCTCGTGCGCAGCTACTTCAACATCGTCGACAACGCCGTCATGGAGTCGACGAAGCTCCGTCACTAACCCTAGGGTTTCGCCTGAGCGAAACCCTCACCGGCCGCCAGGGTTTCGCTCAGGCGAAACCCAAGCACAGACCCACTGAAAATCAAAGAGTATCGCGGCTCGAACGCCCGGCTCAAGGCCCGGCGTTTCGCCGCCGATAAGCTCGTGTGGTCCGAGCCGCATTCATCCTCATTTTGACGCTTTTCATGCCCGCCGGGCGTGCCGAGTACCGAGTCTACAAGCTTCAAGTGAGCAAAGAGGGAAACCCGGTTCGCGAAGTCATCTCTACGCTCGACCACATTCAGTACCCCGACTACTATCCGCTCTCCGCCGGCGAGTCGCTCACGTACGTGGACTCGTGGATGTGCTGGGGCCGTACCGAAGCATTCGAGAGCCCGTGTGCTCCGCCCACCCCGCCAGAGCCCGTCGACCAAAGTCCCGCGCCCTCCACCCGCGCGCCAGCCGGCGCCGGACCTTCGGAGAGCGCGCCGCGCGAAGAATCCAAAAAGTAACTCCAAGCTGCTAAAATAGACTCACAGTTCCAGGAGGGAACTTTGGCTGACGACGTGAGCGTTGAGCGCAACAGGTCATTGAACGACCTGCAAGCGTATTACGACAAGAAAAAGCGCGAGATCCGCGAAAAAGGCGAAGCCGATCTCGAGAAGCTTCAGACCGAGTATCGCGAAAAAGCGAAGGCCGAAGCCGCGCATGGCGAAGCCGCGATCAATCACATCAAACTGAACAAAAAAGTCCAAGCCGAGCAGATCGCTGAAAATACCAACAACTCGATCGCCGAGCTGCGCAAGAACCAAGAGGCGCGAGTCGAAGCACAACGCCAATCGCAGACCGAACAACAAGCGACGTTACGTAAGTATCGCGAAAACCATCAAGCCGAGGTCGAGAAGCAGCGCGAAGTCATGAACGAACAACGCTCCGAGCTCCGTCGCGAAGCGAGCGAATCGCAAGAAGGGCTCAAGAAAGAGCACGCCCGGGAGCTCGAGGACGGCCGCAAACGCTTGACCCAGCAGCGCGAAAACCAAAAAGAATCGCTGATCAAAATGCGTCGCGAGCACGACGAGGTGCTCTCCAAAGAGCTCGATCACAACAAGGACCGATTCAGAGGCATTAAAGCGACTTACGAAAAGACACTGCAGAAAGAAAAAGAAGAAAGCCAAAAAAACGTCGCCCGCATTCAAAGTGAAAATCAGAAACGCATTATCGACGAGCGCAACAAGGGCGTGGCTCAGTCCGAAGAAATGCGTGAGTTACAGTCGAAAGAAATCAAGAATCTCGAGGAGCGTGGTACCAAGACATTTGAAGCGCAAAAGACCCGCCACGAAACCAATCTCGCCAAACAACGCGAGAGCTACCAAAACCAAGAGACCGAGTTCAAAGGCGAGCACCAGCGCCGCCTAGAGAACATGAAGCAGGCCCAAGACACCGACTACGCCCGCCGCTACGAGGAGTACGAGGCGCGCAAAGAAAAACAGCAAAAGGATTTTCAAGCTCAGTATCAGCGCGGGCACGAAAACAACGTGCAAGCGCTCGACCACCAGCGCGAGAACCTGGTTCGGGCCGCCCACGCGCAAAAATCCGAGCTCTACCAAAAGATCAAACACTACGAAGACAAGAAACAAGATCCGTTCTACCGCATCGTCGATCTCGGCTCCCAACTAACCGAACAAGACAACGCTTACGTATTCACCACGAAAATTCCCGAGCACGATCGCGACAAGATCTCCGTGCGCGTGCAAAAAGACAAAGTCCTCGTGACCGGCCAACGCTCATTTCAAGACAACTTGAACGATACGAACAAGACGATCAAGACCAGCTCGTTTCAAACCATTCACGAAGAAATGAAGCTGAACCGGCCCGTGCGCGAAAAAGAAATCGCGCAAACCTATAAAGACGGCGTCCTCACCGTTTACATTCCGAAAGCTTGATCGCCCCGGTCCAATTTTTTGAAATTTGAGATGGCCGGCACAAAGCCGGCTCACTGACTAACGGCGGATGAGGCCTTTGATCTCGCCGAGCATGAACTGCAGGCGGCGGTGCATCTCTTCGAGCTTGTCGATGTTCGATTTTAGATGCTCAAGGACATTCGACTCACGACGTGCGTCAGCTGCGTGAGCGGCGTCGGCCCAACGTGAATCGCGTTGCGCGTCGGCGTGTATTTTGGTTTGTGCGGGCGGCAAGCTCATGCGTTTGTCCTCGGCTCCTTGAAACATGCTAATCCTGTATCGCTACTCCTCAACTTAAATCCTCTTACATTGAACTAATTTCAGC
>DASUEL010000644.1:0-5373 GCA_036275095.1 Bdellovibrionales bacterium | reverse complement strand
CTGCGCGTACATGCCGAGCTCCTCGCACCAGAAATGTGTCTCGAACTTTTTCTGAAGGTCGAGCGCCTGCTCTTTGAGGCGCGCGCTCAGGGGAATTTCACCCAGCAGTGCCGCGAGTTTCGAGCCCTGCAGCTTCGCATCGAAGACATAGCCTTGCACCTCGCAGAGCGCGATCGGCGGAATCGCGATCGCGCCGTTCGCGTGAAAAACCGAGTCGTGCGAGTCCTTCCAGCCTTGCTGGATCAGGCCGTCGGCCGAGTGCTTCTGGTACTCGACGAAGCCGTCGTGGTCGAAGTCGCCGAACTGGTCGAGCCACTGAATCGCCTCGCGAATGTTCGGCCAGATCGAGCGGATGAACTCGATGTCGTTTGTGCGGTCGAAGTACGCGCCGGCCAGTACGATGAAAAGCGGTGTCGAGTCGACGCTCCCGTAATATTGCCCGAACGGGATTTCTTTGAGATTGGCCATCTCGCCGTAGCGGGCTTCGTGCAGGATCTTGCCGGCTTCGGCATCGCGCTCCTCACTGAGCGTGTGCGACTGCGTGGACGCGAGAAACGACAATACGCCGCGGGCCATGCCCGGATTGGCCCAGAGACACTCGAGCGCGGTGATGATGCCGTCGCGCCCGAACGCGGAGCTGTACCACGGGATGCCCGCGTACGGATACGGGCCCGCGTACGTCTCGGTCGTCATCATGATCAGATCGTTGAGCGAGCCCTTCACCCAGCGGTTGAACTGGGCATGGCTCGACGTGATTTCGCAGTAGGCGTGCTTGTGGCCGGCGTTCGATTCGATCAGCTCCCGTTCGGCGTCCTCGAATGATTTGTGGCTTGGACGGGCGTTGCCGAGCAGCAGTGAAAACGTAACATAAAAAGTCTTCGAGGCTTTTGGCGGCAGCGAAAGGTTGAAGCGAAACGCGGAGCCCTCGATTTCGGGTGAGAGCCCGTGAGTCGCGATGTGCGTGCGGCGAAAAATTCCGTCAAGGCCGCGATACGTGAGCTCGAGGGTGCCGGCCCCCGCCTTGGGCGCCAGCTTTTCGCCGCGCTTATTACGGATCATGCCGCGTACTTCGAAGATGTCGATGTAGTCGGCTTCGACAATCAACGACATCGGGAGCTCGATCGGGGAGTTGCCGAAGTTTTCGATCGTGAGCTTTTGGTAACACACATCCTGCCACAAAAAGATTTGGCGGCGGACGTGCACCTGGCCTTTCGTGACGAAGTTCTCGCGCAAATCATAGAAATCGGCGTTCGTGAGATCGACGACGAGCATGCCGTTGTCTTCACGCAGGTTCGAGCTCAAGAGTATGGGCTTGTGGTTTCCGATCGTGAGCTCGAGCTGGCTCAGAAACCGGGTGCCGCCGAAAAAGATGCCCTGGCCGAACTTGTTGAAGGGGTGAATGTCGCCCAAGCGGTCGAAGACCGCGAAGCTTTCGTCTTGTTTGATGACGCGGGTTCGGGCCTCGGCGAGCGACGAGGTGGCGAGAATGTAGAACTTGTTGTCGACCTCAATGATGTGGCTCAACCGCCCTCCCGGGCACTTTTCAGTTACAGTTCTTGAAACGTGATCTCGCGGACGTACTCTTTCGCCATCCAGCCCGGCCGGCTCGCGTAGTCGTTCTCGAAGTCGATGACGGTCTCACGCAGGCGGCGGGTCGCATTGTCGGCCAGGTTTTCGTAAATTTGCACGTAGTTCGAAGCCATGATCTCGGAGGTGTAATTCGACTCGAACGACCTTCGGCAAGCCTCTCGCGAGATCGTTTCGATCTTTTCGACCGCGCGCGCGGCCTCCTCGAGGGACTCGACGATGAAACCGTTCACGCCGTCTTTGACGATCTCCGGAACCGAGCCGTTCCGCCATGCGATGATGGGCGTACCGCACGCGAGCGCCTCAATCATCGCGATGCCAAACGGCTCCGGCCAGTCTATCGGAAACAGGAGCGCCGTCGCCTGGCCCAGAAACTCTTGCTTCTCCCGCTCGCCGATTTCGCCGACGTATTCGACGAACGGTAATTTCATCAACGGCGCAAGCACGTTTTCAAAGTAGTGGCTTTCGGCCGGATCTTTCTTGGCGGCGATTTTGAGTTTCATGCCGGTGAGGCGCGCGATTTCAATCGCGCGGTCGACCCGTTTTTCGGGAGACAAGCGCCCCAAGAACGCCAGGTAACCGCCTGGCTTCGGCTCGAAAGCCAAAAGACCGGGCGCGAGCCCATGGTAGACGGTCGCGGCCCAGTTCGCCCACGGCACCGGGCGGCGCTGGCTGTCGGAAATCGAGACCAGCGGCGCGCGCGAAAATCGGTGAAACAGCGTGCGGTACTCTTTGAAGTCGAGCCGGCCGTGAAGCGTGGTGAGCGTCGCGGTGTCTTTGAACTGGTGAAGGTACGGAAAGTGATACGGATCGATATGAAAATGAATGACGTCGAACTCTTGCCTGCGCGTGATCACTTCGTCGAGCAGCTCCAGATGCGGCAGCAGGGGAAATTTCGAGTCGGGGTCGGTGCGCAGCGCGCGCCCGCAGACCGAGAGAAGGCGCGCGCTCGTGAGCGAGTCGCCGCTTGCGAACAGCGTCACGTCGTGGCCTTGGCGTACGAGCTCCTCGGTGAGCGTGTGCACGACGCGTTCGGTGCCGCCGTAGCCGGTTGGCGGAACGGATTCATACAACGGCGCGACTTGAGCGATACGCATGGACAGGCCCCTCCTCCTGCAGTCTATTCAGGACTAAACAATTGACCATACGAGCCTAAAAAAATCCTTTCCCAACTGTTTCAAAATTGTGAAACTTGCGCCAACCTTGAACCGGGTTTCGCCCGGGGCCCAGCGGGTGGGGTAGAACTTCCACCTCTCAAATGGAGGATCAAATGCGGACATTGGTGATTACGGGCGCGGGCCGTGGGATCGGGCTTGAATGGTCGAAGCGCGCGCTACAAGGCGGTGACCGGGTTCTTTGCGTGAGCCGGACCCTGACGCCGGAGCTGACGGGACTGGTCCGCGAGTTCGAAGGGCGGGCCGAGGCGCTTCAAGCGGACGTCTCCACGGACGAGGGCGCGAAGAAAATCGCCGCTCACCCGTTTCTGAAAGGGCACGCTGTGGATATCTTGGTGAATAACGCCGGAGTTCTCCACGCCGAGAACGGCCTCGAAGACGTCAACTTCGCCCGTGTCGAAGAGAGCCTGCGGATCAACGCGATCGGGCCCATGCGGGTCACGCGCGCGCTTCTTGCGCATTTGCAAAAATCGCAGCTGCCGATCGTCGCGAGCGTCACGAGCCTCATGGGCTCGATCGCCGACAATCGCGGCGGAGGGTACTACTCGTACCGCATGTCGAAAGCCGCGCTGAACATGTTCAACAAGAGTTTCTCGGTCGACGAGCCCGGTATCATCGCGATCGTGCTGCATCCGGGTTGGGTGCAAACGCGCATGGGCGGCTCGGGTGCGACAGTGACGGCCGCCGATTCGGTGAGCGGGATGATGAAGGTCGTGAGCGGTCTCAAGGCGTCCGACACCGGGCGCTTTTTCAACTACACGGGTAAAGAGCTTCCGTGGTGAGCGCCCTTCGTCAGACCGGCTGCAAAACGAGTGTGTCGTGCAGGCGAATCAGCTGGCGCTCACTCGTGATATCGGCGCCCATGTCGCGCCGGAGCCGGTAGAGCGCGCGGCGAATGAGAATGTCGTGCACGGGCGCCTGGTACTCGGCGGCCTCCCAAATGCGGGTGAAGAACTCGTTCTTCGGAAGCGGGCCCTCGCTCAAGAGCTTCGTGATGTCGAAAAGCTGCTTATGATTTCTCAGAAACTTCGACGTGAACGGCTCGACTTTGAGCGCGAGCCGGTGTTGCGGAATGACCAGCAGCTTCGCTCGCGGAAGGCTCGTGAACGCCGGCGTAGCGGCCGGAGCCGCGCGCTCCGCGAATAGTTTCATGGCGACCGCGGTTTGCGAAAGCGGCAGGCCGGTGGAGGTACCGGCCGGAGATTCGACGGACACTTCGCGGTTGAGCAGGCGAACCCGGTTGAATCGCTGCGCGTGCGCGACGAGCGGCTCGAGCCACGGGGCGCTTCCGTGCGGGAGCGCGTGCAGCAGATCGAAGAGGCCGAGCGCGGCGTAGAGCTCGTCTCCCATCGCGTCGGCGAGAATGTAGGCGGCCGCGGCCCAGGTCGAATGTTCCTTTTGGCCGATGCGCGCGAGATCGATTTCAGTGCGGATCAGGCTGAGCAGCGTATCGCGGGTCATGCGGCCGCTCTCGGTGAGCTGGCTCCATTGTTGATCGAGGCGCAAGCGCGCCGAGCGCGTACCCGAGTCACGGGCGAGAATGCGAATGCGGAGCAAGTCGCTGTACGTGCGCGAGGTCGAGTAGGGGAAGAGCTTGCAGAGCGCGTCGGCCTTTTCGAGGTCCTCGAGCGCGCGGCTCAGCTGGCCGAGCTCGAAATTCGCGATCGCGCAAACGTTTCTCAGCGTCAGAGTCGAGAGTGAGTTGGGGCCGAGGCCGAGCGCATGATGAGCGAGATCGAGCGCCGAACGCCACTGGCCCTCGAGCGCCGCCAGGCGCGCGCCTTCGAGATAGACCTCGGCGAGCTCATGGTCAGCTTGGGTTTTCGTGAGAAGATCGCGCAAAACGGAGTTCGCGTCTTGAAACCGCCCGGCCGCGAGAAAGGCACGCACGCGCAAAAGCGGATGTGCTTCGTTCGTTTCGAGAATCTGCGCGCTCTTTCGTGCATCCCAGTCTTTTAGAATCGAAAGGTAAAGGTCGTTGTCGGGCGTTCCAGGAGGCGGCAGAGTGCCTTGCGCGCAATGCTTCTCACTGATGGACATCAAGTAGCGAATCGACGTTTCATTCATGGGTGGGCCTCCCAGCCGAGCACCGTACGTACCGAAATTGCCGGGAGACGAAAGCCCACGAACGCGCCATTGCCGTAAACCGGCAGCGAGCGCCAAAAGATAGGCAGAAAACGGCAAATGGCTCCCAGATATAACCAACATCAGCCGTACGCGAGGGAGATTGAGCAACGGTCGTGCCACGGAAGCGGTTCTCGGCTCTCCGCTCTCAGCTCCCGGGCCTCGGTTCTCAGGCTCATTGAATAAGGAGCTCATTTGGTGCACAAGCCCGATTCGCGACTGGAGGGCTTTCCCCTGAGAGCTGAGGCCTGAGAGCCGGGAGCCGACGCCTGGTTGCCCTGTCGTGATGTTTGTTATGTTGGTTGTTTACTTGCGCAGAGCTTTGGCGATGATTTCGGCGCGGGCTTCGATGGCGTCGGGGTCGGAGTTGAGCGGGAAATCGACGATGAGGATTCCGTTCGAAAAATGCGCGCCTTTGAAGGTCTGTGACTGCACGACCACGCGTTTGAGCTTCCATTCGAGATCGTCAGGGCCCGTGATCTTGATC
>DASUEL010000643.1:0-5339 GCA_036275095.1 Bdellovibrionales bacterium | reverse complement strand
CGGGCGCCGACAAGTCCAAACACGCCAGCGTGCCTGCCATGAACGTGTGCATGAACTGCCACCTCACGGTGAAAGTCACCAGCCCCTGGATCCAACAGCTCACCAAAGCCTACGAAAACGGCACGGCCATCGAGTGGAAGAAAGTCCACCTGCTGCCTGACTTCGTCCGGTTCAGCCATCAACCGCACGTCGACAAAGGTGTTGCGTGCCAAGAGTGTCATGGCGCCGTTGAAGAGATGGACGTGGTGTCGCAACATTCGGATCTCTCCATGGGCTGGTGCGTGAACTGCCACCGCAAGCCCGAGAACAACGCACCCATCAACTGTTCGACATGTCACTACTAACATCGCCGACGGGAACCCGATAAGAGTCCGATTCGTCTTGAGTTACTAGAGGAGCATCATGGAACGTCACGAGCACGACCATCAAGAAACCCAAAAGCCTGCGGAAAAGGCTCCCAAGAAATATTGGAAGAGCCTGAGCGAGTACGAAAACTCGCCCGAGTTTCAAAAGCTCGTCGACAACGAGTTCATGGCCTCTCCGTTCTTCGATGGCGAAGTGAAAGACTCGTTCAACCGCCGCGATTTCGTAAAGCTCATGGGCGCAAGCCTCGCGCTCGGCTCAACCGCCTGCATCCGCCGGCCGGTTCAAACGATCGTTCCCTACGTGAACCGCCCGGTCGAAGTGACTCCGGGCCTTGCCAACTGGTACGCCTCGACCTGGACGGACGGCGTTGACGGCCTGGGTCTTCTCGTCAAAACTCGCGAAGGGCGCCCGATCAAGCTCGAAGGCAACCCCGATCATCCGGTGAACGCCGGCGCTCTTTCAGTTCGCGCGCAGGCACAGGTGCTCGGCCTCTATGACCGCGACCGCCTCAAGGGCCCTCGCAAGCGCAATGCTGACGATCCGAATCCGTTCCGTCGCACCCAGCACCCGGGCTGGAGCCAGGTCGACGAGGCCATCGTGCCGAAGCTCAAAGAGGGCGGAGTGTTCGTTCTCTCCGCCAGCATTCAGTCGCCGTCAACCCGCGACGTGCTCAACGAATTCGCGGCCGCCACCAAGGCCACGATCGCCACCTGGGACCCGATGGGCTACGACGACATCGCAGTCGGACAGCGCGCCTCGTACGGCACCTACGTAGTACCGCGCTACGTGCTCGATCGCGCGCGCATGATCGTGAGCATCGACACGGACTTCCTTGGAACCTTTCTCTCTCCGACCGAATACAACCGCCAGTTTATCGCGGGCCGCAAGCCCGGCAAAGACATGTCGAAGCTCGTCGTATTCGAATCGATGTACACTCTGACCGGCGCGAATTCCGATACGCGCGTTCGAATCAAGCCGTCACAACAAATCGAAGTCGTGCTCGGCCTCGTGCACGAGGTCATGCAGGCGGGAGGCAAGGGCGCAGGTCTTCCGGCTTTTGCAAATGTCGCAGGCCGCCTCGGCATCGAAGACGCTCTCTTCAAGCAAATTGCAAAAGATCTCTGGGAAAATCGCGGCCGTAGCCTCGTGCTGGGTTCGGGTTTCCAAACCCGCACCGAAAACTCCGAGGCCCTGCAAGTCGCGGTCAACTATCTCAACAGCCTGCTCGGCAACGACGGCGTCACCGTCGACTACGCCGGCGCCCCCCATCGCAATCTCGACGGCAGCTACACGAATATTCAAGCGCTCATCGAACGCATGAACGCCGGTGAAGTCAAAACGCTCATCATTCATAAGGTCAACCCGGTCTACAATCTCCCGCCTGATAGCGGTTTCGTTGAGGCGCTCGCGAAAGTGCTCAACGTCATTTACACGGGCGACCGCATTGACGAGACGGGCGCCAAGGCGCACTGGATCCTTCCCGATCATCATCACCTCGAAAACTGGGGCGATGCCGAGATCCAAGACCAGGTCTTCAGCATTCAGCAGCCCACAATCCGTCCGCTCTATGACACCCGCGCGTTTCAAGATACGCTCCTCACCTGGACGCACTTGGTTCGCGGCGCCCAAGGCAAGCCGCAAACTTGGTACGCTTATTTAAAAGAGAGTTGGAGACGCAACCGCTTCCGTGGCGGCGGCAATTTCGATAATGCCTGGAACCAGCTCCTTCAAGTCGGCGTGCTCGATGCCTCGGGCTCGGCGCGAGACAAGACATCTGGAACGCGCGCCCCAAATCTCTCGGGCCTGAAAGTTCCGGCCGCGAACAAGCGTGAGGGTCTCGAGCTCGTGCTGTATCCGACCGTTTGCCTCGGCGACGGCCGCGACGCGAACAATGCCTGGCTGCAAGAGATGCCCGACCCGGTCACCAAGGTGTCGTGGGGCAACTACGCGAGCGTTTCGCCGGCCACGGCAAAAAAACTCCACCTCGAAGACGGCGCGATCGTTCGGCTCTCAGCCAACGGGCGAACGATTGAATTGCCCGCCCATGTACAACCGGGCCTGCACGACGAAGTCATCGCGGTCGCGATCGGCTACGGTCGCACGGCGGCCGGCGAAGTCGGCACCGGAGTCGGAGTGAACGCCCTCGAGCTTGCAACCTTTGGCAAAGGCCGCCCGGTATTCTCGGGCCTCACGGTCGAGCTCCAAAAAACCGGCCGCTACGATGAGATCGCCAAGATGCAAGAGCATCACAGCATGGAAGGCCGCCAGATCGTGGTCGAGGCCTCGCTCAAAAACTATCTCGAAAAACCCGACGCCGGCATTCATCGCCACGAAGTGTTCTCGATTTGGTCGAGCCACAAGTACCCCGGCTACCGCTGGGCCATGGCCATCGACTTGAACAACTGCACGGGCTGCTCGGCTTGCATCATCGCGTGCCAAGCCGAAAACAACACGCCCGTAGTCGGAAAAAAATACGTCATCCAGGGCCGCGAGATGCACTGGCTGCGTGTCGACCGTTACTACACGGGCGATCCGTCGAACCCGCGCGCGGTTTACCAGCCGCTCCCGTGCCAGCACTGTGAAAACGCGCCCTGCGAGACGGTGTGCCCGGTCGCCGCGACCACGCACAGCTCTGAAGGCTTGAACGACATGACGTACAACCGCTGCGTCGGCACTCGTTACTGCTCGAACAACTGTCCCTATAAAGTCCGCCGCTTCAACTGGTTCAACTATGCCAAGAACATCAAAGAGCCCATGAACATGGTGCTCAACCCGGATGTCGGCGTTCGTACCCGCGGTGTGATGGAGAAGTGCACGTTCTGCGTTCAGCGCATCACCCAAGGCAAACACAACGCCAAAGACCGCGGTGAGGTCGTCAAAGACGGCGAGATTCAGACAGCCTGTCAGCAGACTTGCCCGACGAACGCGATCGTTTTCGGCAACATCAACGACGAGGGCAGCGTGGTCCGCAAGTGGAGCACCGATCCGCGCGCGTACTCGCTCCTCGAAGAGCTCGCCGTCAAACCTTCTGTTCGTTACTTGAGCCGCATCCGCAACGCCGACGACGCTGGCGACAGCCACGGCGCCGGCCACGGTACCACCGAGGGAGGACACTAATATGATGAAGCGTAATCCTCTCGTACTAGGCAACAAAACCTACGCCGACGTCACCAATGACATCTGCGAACCGGTCGAGGCGGGCACCAGCAAAGGCTGGCTCGGCCTGTTCTCGGGAACGGTGGTTTGGTTCCTCTTTTACTTAGGGATCGTCGGCGCCATCGTGTTCGTCGGTACCGGTCTCATGGGCATCACGCACCCGATCGGCTGGGGCACGATGATCGTGACCTTCGTATTCTGGGTCGGTATCGGCCACGCGGGAACGCTCATCTCGGCGATTCTCTTTCTCTTCCGCCAAAAGTGGAGAACCGGCATTGCCCGCTCCGCCGAAGCGATGACCATCTTCGCGGTCATGACCGCCGGTCTGTTTCCGGCGCTTCACACCGGCCGCCCATGGCTCGATTTCTGGCTCTTTCCGTACCCGAACCAGCGCGGACCCCTCTGGGTGAACTTCCGCTCGCCGCTTCTCTGGGACGTGTTTGC
Source organism: Bdellovibrionales bacterium (assembly GCA_036275095.1). Taxonomy (GTDB): domain Bacteria; phylum Bdellovibrionota; class Bdellovibrionia; order Bdellovibrionales; family DASUEL01; genus DASUEL01. Next base: position 1,373 of record DASUEL010000643.1, on the reverse strand, counting down.
GATCTCGACCTACCTCACGATCTCGGCCGTTTTCTGGTACATCGGAATGGTGCCCGATCTCGCGACCCTGCGCGATCGCGCGAAGACCAAACTGCGCAAGAACATCTACGGCGCGCTTTCGCTCGGCTGGCGCGGCACCAACCGCAACTGGAGCCACTACGAGGCAACCTACCTGATCCTCGCGGGCCTCTCGACGCCGCTGGTTCTCTCGGTTCACTCGATCGTATCCTTCGACTTCGCGATCTCGATCTTACCTGGCTGGCACACCACGATTTTCCCGCCGTACTTCGTCGCGGGCGCCATCTTCTCGGGCTTTGCGATGGTGGTGACGCTGCTCGTGCTCGTGCGTGAGGCGTACCCGAAATTCAAAGACTACATCACGGTCGATCATCTCGAAGTCATGAACAAGATCATCATGGCAACCGGTCTCATGGTCGGTTACGCCTACGGCTCCGAGTTCTTCATCGCCTGGTACTCGGGAAACCCGTACGAGCGTTACGCGTTCTTGAATCGCGCGTTCGGCCCGTACTGGTGGTCGTACTGGATCATGGTCACCTGTAACGTGTTCATCCCGCAGCTTTTCTGGCTCCGCAGCGTCCGCCGCGGCATCGTGCCCATGTTCATCATCTCGATCTTCGTGAATATCGGCATGTGGTTCGAGCGATTCGTGATCACGGTCACCTCGCTCCACCGCGACTTCCTGCCGGCGTCCTGGGGCATGTTCTACTTCACGTGGGTGGACATCGGCCTCATCTTCGGAAGCTTCGGCATGTTCTTCTTTTTCTTCATGCTCTTTATTCGGTTCCTGCCGGCTGTCGCAATCAATGAAGTGAAGCCGGTCATGTTCGTCGGAAAAGACGACGGTCATGGAGGCAAACATCATGGTTAACAAGACGGGCGGACTGGTCGGCATTTGGAGTGACGAGCACAGCGTGCTGAAGGCCGCTGAAGCCGCCAAAAATGCCGGCTTCACGAAATTCGACGCGATCACGCCGTTTCCGGTGCACGGGATGGACGATGCCATGGGGCTCAAGCGCTCGTGGCTTCCGTGGGTGACCTTCGTCATGGGCGCATTCGGTTGCGCGTTTGCGATTTGGCTTCAATGGTACGTGGCGGCCTACGATTGGCCGCTCAATATCGGCGGCAAACCGTTCTTCTCGCTTCCGGCATTCATCCCGGTGGCATTCGAATTGACGGTTCTGATCGGCGGCCTTTCGACGGTCGCGGCGCTGTTTTACATGTGCGGTCTTCCGAAAGTGAATCCGCCCATCATCGACACGCGGCTCACTGACGACAAGTTCGCGATTTTCATTCCCGAAAACGACACAGGCTACAACGTCGAGAAAATCGACAAGCTCTTCCGGCAGCTCGGC
>DASUEL010000642.1:0-2541 GCA_036275095.1 Bdellovibrionales bacterium | reverse complement strand
GGCACCGTCGAATTGCATGCCGCCGATCGGGTCCTTGATTTTTTTGACCGTTCCGAGTTTCGCGACGAGCTTCAGATTGGTTCCGAAGAGTAGACCTTCGATTCTGTCGCCGCCGTCGTTCGTGTACACGCGCTCGAGAATCAGATAACGGGCGCCTTTGGCCTCGAGCTCGGCCCTCGAGACGGCGTCGAGATTTTCGGCCGCCAACAGGTCAAAGGCCCACTGATATGAAAAGTTATGGTGAGCCGGCGCATAAATAGCGCGGTAATGATTGCGAATCGAAAGGGCCTTCGTCGTAATCCCGCTGATGGTGGCCTGCTCGACCTGAAAGAAAGCCGTTTTCTCGAAACCGTTGAGCTCCTTGAGCCTTGAGCCCGTCAGCTCCACGCGAAGTTTGCCCTCACCCTCGAACACGCCCGTTCCGGTATGCTTGGTTTTCGCGGGCCCCTGATAGGGCCACGGTTGCGGCCAAGCTCCCGGCTGAAGGCCCCAGTAGGCGTCTTGCTCGCAGGCCGACGCATTCTCGACGAAACCGAGGTTGTTGTAGATATCGTCACCTGAGGCGAGAACGACTTCTGAAACCGCAACCGGTTTGACCGGATTGAGCTGAATCTTCGCATGCCGATCGACATCCTGGGTGATGCTCCAGCGAAGCTGATGCGGTTTTCCGAAAAAATTCAAGGGCACCCACAATTGAACTTGCCGAGAGTCAATGCCGTTCGCTCCGTTGTACCACGTTTGATATTCGGCTTTCGCTTCGGCGGGGACGGGGATGTCTTCAAAGGCCGACCCATTCCAGACTTGCAGTTTTCGGAGGGGGCTCTGAATCTTGGGCGTCGGCTCAAGCGGCACGGCATGCAGCGCGAGCTCCGCTTTGAAGGGGACTTTGTACGGCATGACCTCGAGCGCGCGGTCTTTCTCCGGCGGCCGCGCGCAGAGAAGGCCTCCGCGCTTCCCGATGGCCACAGTCATCTTTCTGCCGAAGCCGTTGGCGTCGGGCGAAAGGGGAACGGGCCGCACTTGCTTCAAGATCAGAAGCTCGCCGGCCGCCGTCGCGGTGTTCTTCCACTCGAAGTCCAGCTCGAGTTTGCGATTCTTGTTTTCAGGTAGCGCCGCGTAAGCGTCGTGCACTTTTTTAAGGAGGCTTTGAAGCCTTTGATAGGCCGCTTCGGAGCCGAGTACCAGGCGGCCTTCGGGCAACGTGTTCGTGGGCACCTTGATGATGACCGTGTCGCCCGAGACTTCGACGGTCTCCGGCGTCTTGCCCGGCGGCGGGTTCGTCACGCTGTCGTCCTCGCCCGGAAACCCGGTGATTTTCGAGGTGAACGCGAGCGTGCCCCCAAAATCCGTCGCGTATTTCGTGATCGCGACGCCGTTCGACAGCTCATCCTTGTAGCTCGCCTGCACGAGCACGCCCATGCCGACACGCTCTTCCTGCACGCGATAATAGCGGCGTGCTACAAAACCTCGCGGCGTGTAGAGGCTCGCCCAAACTTTCTTCAGCGCCTTCAGCACGGGGTCGGGCTTTTTTTCGCCGGCGGGCATGCCGGCTTTATAGCAGAGAGAGACCTCGTCTTTTTTCAGCCCGTCGTCACCAAGGCACGCGCCCTTTGATTCGTAGAGGCCCGCGCCGTTGAAGTAAGGATTATCCTCGACGTTGGAGCTCGAGCGAAGCTTTACTCGCGTGCCTTTCGGCCAAGTGGCTTCGAGCGCGCGAAAAAGATCTTTCGTGAGGCGTTCAGGTAGGGTTGCCGACTCGAGTGTATCGCGCAAAGCCTTGAGGGCAAGGTCGGTTTCAGAGGCCGACAACGTCCCCGATAAGAGGCGCGTGAGCTGCGCCTGGTACTCGGCGCGAAGCGGTGCCCCGTTCGGAAGAAGCGCCTCATCGAGAAAGATTCGGTAAAACGAGATTGGGACGGCCGCGCCTTTCGCCAGCGTGTTTTGCGGGACCAGCTTCATGAGTTGCGCGACGTTGGCCGCTTTCGCGCCGACCTTATTCGAGTCGGTTTTTGATAGCTGAGACAGCGGAAGCACCGACTGCGCGGTGGTATCATACATCTCGATTTCGAGAGGCGCCGGCTTCTTCAGGTCGCGCAGATAATTGATTTCGGCCGCGGTCAAGTCGTAGCCGCGAACCACATCGAAACGGCAGTGGCCGCCGGTTTCTCCGTCGCTCGAGACGAAAACGGTCTCTGCGGTGCGCGCCAGCTCGTGGAAGAACTCGGATTTGAAGGCACCCTTGAAATACACGAACGGAATCCCCAGCATTTGCGAGAGGAGGGCGACGTGGGAGGACGGCGCTGATACCTGAGCCGTGATCACTCCGGCGACGATCGGCAGCTCGCGCGGAAGCCCGTCGACGACCAGCACGTCGGTCGGGGCGATTCGGCCTGCCGCGATTTCTCCGGGCAGGTCTTTGGCGGCGACAATCTTGAGTTGTCCGACGGACCAGCCCGCGGCGTAACATTCGCTCTCGGGCGTGGGAGGCGCGTAGACTCCGACGCCCGGGTGTTTGAAGGCTTGGGCATTAGCCCCGACGTA
>DASUEL010000641.1:0-2174 GCA_036275095.1 Bdellovibrionales bacterium | reverse complement strand
TCGTATTACAAAATAAAGAAGGACACGTCGTCCGCACCTTTCAGTGGAAGGGCCAATCGCTGACACTCATTTACCGCCAAGACACGAAGCGCGTCGAGGCGGTCAGCTCGACCAAAGAGCTCGAGCGAGAAAAGATCCCGTTCACGGTGATCGAGGAAGTCGACCGCGCCGCCCTCCAGAAAAAGGCCGTTGCAGTCGGCAACCTCGGCTACCTCAAACTCGTCGATGAAATCGAAGAGATCGCCATCAACGTCGAGCTCGAAGAAGAGGACGAAAAGCCGTTCATCGCGAGCCTCAAATGGACCTCGGGCATTCAGGCGGCGGTCGTCGTACTGTGCATGATCATCGGCTACTTCTTCGGCTCGCAAACCGAGGAGCAAAAAGAAGTCGTCGTTCAGGTTTTCGAGCAGAAGCTCCCGCCGCCGGTGGTTGAGCCCATCACGAAAAAAGTGAAGCCTAAACCGCAGATCGCACACGCGAAACGCGTCGTAAAGCCGCGCAACATTCCGCTGAAAGTCACGCGCAAGAGCGCGCCGACCCAGGCGCGCAAGGCCGTCGCCCTCAATCAAATGGGCGCGCTCGGTGTCTTGGGCTCGATGAGCAAGTCGAACACCGCGGGCGGCATCAACCTGAACGTCGCGCAGTCAACGCGGGGCCCGGGCCTCGGTGGCAATGCCGGCAGCGGCGGCGTGCAAACGTCGCTATATAGCCGCGGTCTCGTCGCCAACCCTCTGGGTGCCGGTGGCCGAGCAACTGGCGCCGGCGGTTACGGAACCAAGGGTAAAGGCGGCGGCCAAGCCGGCTACGGCTCATTGAGCCTCGTCGGCTCGTCGAACGCGTTCTTTCAACCGATCGAGCGCGAAGCGTTCGTCGAAGGCGGTCTCGATCGCGACCAAATCAGCGAAGTCATTCAGCGCCACCTGGGCGAAGTGCGCTTCTGCTACGAGCAGGGACTGCAAAGCCAGCCAGAGCTCTCGGGCCGTGTTGCCGTTCGCTTCATGATCAATGCCGCGGGCCAAGTGTCCACGGCGGGCGTGCAACGTTCGAGCCTGCGCTCCGATTCAGTCGAGTCCTGCATCATTCAACGTTTGAAATCATGGAAATTCCCTGAGCCGCGCGGTGGGGTCAACGTGAAGGTGACGTATCCCTTCTTGTTGAAACGCACGAGCCAGGGTTGATCAAGGGGATGCTGGAGTGATTATGTTACGGGTAACGACCATCATCCAAACCGCGGTACTTGCAGGCGCGCTCGTCGCGTGCGGCAAGTCCAACCCGACGGAAGATCTCAATCTGAAAACCGTGCCCCGCCAAAGTGACGCGCGGCCCGCCAACAAGACCGAGCGTGCGGCGCTCAAGTTCGAAATCGTCGGTGGTGTCGCGCCCGACCTCATCGAGGGCAAACCGGGCGTGGTCCAGCTCCGCGTGAAAGCCGACACATTTGTGAGTGCATACGAGCTGACGCCTGTCGAGCTTCCGGAAGGCGCCGAGCTCAAGCGCGTCGACTTCGAAAACTGGGAGTTGCGCTGGACGCCCCGAAATGTCGTGCCCGCCGGCCAAGACGCGGTGACGGTTCAAGTGACTGTTGAAGTATCGGTCGTAGAGGTCAAAGACCAGCGCGAGCTTCCGAAACCGCTGCGCCCCGAGCCGATCCGCCTCAACGTGGTCAAGTCGGCGCAAAAGCCGGTGCTGGTGGCAAGCCAGCTCGAGCGCGATACGGTTCGCGCGGGCGAGTTCTTGCCGTTCACACTCACCGTTCGCGACTCCGCATCGAACGGGTCAATCGCGCCAAAAATCGAAGTTCTGCGCTCAAAAGCGCCTGATAACAAAGACAAGGCTGACGGCGTGCCGTTCGTTACGATGGCGGCGGCACCCGAGCGCCTGAGTGACGGCAACTGGCGTTACACGCTGGTCTTCGACACCCGCGAAAAGCAAATCCCGTCCGTTAAGAAGCGCGGCCAAGTTGATGAATCCGCTGAGGAAGTCACCGCGTGCTTCGACGTTCGATTTCAGTCGCAATCGAAGCTCTCGTCGGCCGAATCGCCGATGTGCATTCGCATCCTCCATCGGGCGGCCAAGCCCGAGCTGAAGTGGGATGAGGCCAACGCCGTGGTCCAGGTAGGCAAAGCCAACACGCTGAATTTCAGCGTGACCGCTCCCTCATCGCGCGGCCGCCT
>DASUEL010000640.1:0-4315 GCA_036275095.1 Bdellovibrionales bacterium | reverse complement strand
CGGCACTCTCACGATTTCAGGAGACGTGAACGTTTACGATTCTTTCGTCTATACGTCCGGAACCGTGGTGACGACAGGCTCGCACCTTTACATACACAACGGAACGCAAGATCGAGGGGTCATTCTAAATCTAGGCACGGTCGCGCTCAATCATATGACCGTTTCGCGCACGGGCGATCCCACTGCCGCGGTTACCATCACGGGCACCCTCACGCTCAATGGCAACTACGTGCACAATAGCGATCTGAAGCTCAATGGCGGAACGCTCGATGTAAAAGGCAACGTGACGTTCACCAGCGCTGGCGGCGGAAATGCGGCCATCACATTTAGCGGCGCCGGGGCTCAGACGGTTTCACGCACGGCGGGCACGTTGCCATCTGGCACGTTCACGATCAATAAGAGCGCGGGTGTCGCGGTATCGCTCGCCTCGAATCTCTCGCTCAACTCCGCGGGCCAGGACTTTGTCGTTCAGAGCGGCACACTGGATCTCGCGGGCCGCAATCTTACGGTGAATGACCGATTTGACTTCGGCAGCACGACGGCGCGCGTGCGTCTGCAGGGCGGGGAGACCTTTACGCGGGGAAGCTTCAACCAGGTCAACGGCTCCGAAGTCGAATACTACGGCACCGGCACGTACACGTCGCTCGCGCTCGGAAACGCGTATCGCGATGTCTACTTCACGGGCACCGGCACGTATCAGCACAATGCCGCGATGACCGCGGAGAGCCTCACGATCAACGCGGGCGCGACGCTCAATAGCGCGGGCAACAATCTGCAGGTCAGCGACGTCTGGACGAACAATGGCACGTACACCTCCGGCGCGAACACGTTCACGATGGTGAACAATGCCACGCTCAACGGAAGCACGACGTTCAACAACTTCACGCTCTCAACTGCGCTGGCGAGCACGCTCACGATTCAGGCGGGGAGCACGCAAACCATCGCGGGCACGCTCACGCTGAACGGGGCCTCGGGCAACCTGCTCAGCTTGCGAAGCTCGGCGGCCGGCACGCGCTTCGATATCAACCCGCAGGGCACGCGCACGATCAGCTATCTCGACGTACGGGACTCCAATAACACGAACGCCACGGCGATCGACGCCACGGGCACGAATAGCACCGACAGCGGCAACAACGTGAACTGGATCTTCGTGAGCCTCGGGAGCTTCGCGATCAACGGCGCGACCGGCGGAACCGACGCGACTGCCGACGGATGGCTCGGTACGACGACCACGGTCACGGCGAACTGGGCGGCGTCAACGGGCGCGACCGGCTACGACGTCGCGATTCGCAATGCCGCCGATACCGATTACGCGGAGGCCGGAGATGCCGCCGGGTGCGCCGTCAGCAATACGGCCGCCACGAGCTACACGTTTTCGGGTTGCACGCTCTCGAACGGTTCAACCTACCTCATCAAGGTGACCGCGCGAGCCAACTCCACTCTGCTTGCGGCCTCAAACAACGGCTACAGCTTTACGGTCGACACCGACGCGCCCGCCGCCTTCACGGTTGCCGGGGCAACCGGCGGAACGGACTCGACCGCGAACGCGTACCTCACGTCGGGAACCGACGTAACCGCGAATTGGAACGACACGACGGGTGAGACCGCTTACGACGTGGCCATTTACCGCAACGACGGAACGACGGTTCAGTGCGCGTCCGTGAGCAAAGCTGCGGACGCCGTCCTGCACGACTTCACGGCCGACAACTGCGACGTCACCGAAGGGCAAATTTACAAGATTTACGCTCGCGCGCGTGATCAAGCCGGAAACGTCACCGTCGCGACGAACAGCATGTACAACTTCACGGTCGACAGCACTCCGCCCGCGGCATTCACGATCACGGGCGTGACCGGCGGTGCCGACACGTCTCTTGACGGCTACCTGACCGACGGCTTCGAGGCCACTGCCAACTGGAACAACACGACCGGCGAGTCGGCCTACGACGTGACGATCTTTGAAGACAACGGCTCGACCGTCAAGTGCGCTCTGACCAGCAAAGCGGCCGACGTCGTACTGCATGCGTTCGCCGGCTGCGCGCTTTCCGACAACACCCAGTACAAGCTGCGCGTCGTCGCCCGCGATGACGCCGGCAACCCGAGAGAAGCGACGAACTCGCTGTATGCGTTCCTCGTCGCGCCGGCGATCGAGTTCACCACGCGCGCGCAAGCCGTGAGTGAGTCGACCGCGAGCGTGACGGTCACCGCGACATTGAACCGCACGAGCACGCTGAACGTTTCGGCGAGCTACACGGTGACCGGCTCCGCGACTCCAGGCAGTGAGCACGATTTCGTTTCGGGCACGTTCAACATTACCGCCGGCTTGCTGACCGATTCGAAGACGATTAATTTGACGAACGACGCGCTCCATGAAGCGAACGAGACGATCGTCACGACCCTTTCGAGCCCGGTCAACGCCGGCCTCGGCGCCAAGTACGTTCACGGTGTCATCATCAACGACGACGATCTCGGATCGATGACTCGTCCTAAGGTCGTCGCGGGCGACGGACACACCTGTGTGCTCACGACCACCGGGCGCGTGAAGTGCTGGGGCTTGAACAGCAACGGGCAGCTCGGGTACGGGACCTCTGCGATCGGCGATGACGTGGCCGATATGGGCGACGCGCTCTCGGCCGTAAATTTGGGAACGGGCCGCACGGCGAAACAGCTCGCCGTCGGTCAGGCATCGGCATGCGCGCTCTTAGACAACAACCAAGTGAAATGCTGGGGCGCGAATCTTTACGGCGAGCTAGGTCTCGGCGATGGGCTCAGCCGGGGCAGCCGACCGGGTGAAATGGGCGACAGCCTTCCGACCGTCAATTTGGGAACTGGCCGCTCCGCGAAGGCGATCAGCGCCGGCGACTATCATGTCTGCGCGATTCTCGACAACGACTCCGTCAAGTGCTGGGGCCGCAACAATATGGGACAGCTCGGGCTCGGCGCCAGTGGAGCGCGCGGCGACGCCGCCGGCGAGATGGGCGACAGCTTGCCTGTCGTAAACCTCGGAACGGGCCGCACGGCCAAGGCGATCGACGCCGGATCGACTCATACCTGCGCGATTCTCGACAACGACTCGGTCAAGTGCTGGGGTGAAAACGATAACGGACAGCTGGGATACGACGATATTGCCAATCGCGGACTGCTCGCAGGCGACATGGGCGACAGTCTCCCGTATGTGAACTTAGGTGCAGGCCGCACGGCACTTGCAATCGGCGCGGGTCAGGCCTTTTCATGCGCTCTATTGGATAATAGCCAGGTGAAATGCTGGGGAGCCGGGGCGAACGGCATGACGGGCTATGAAGCGATCAGCAATCTTGGCGACCAGACGGGTGAGATGGCCGCGCTCGGCTACGTCAACCTCGGAACGGGCAAAACGGCGACGGCCATTTACGTGAACTACCATCACTCATGCGCGAAGCTCAACGACGGAACACTGAAATGCTGGGGTAACGGCGCCTATGGCCGCCTCGGCCTCGGCAGCACTGCTAATCGCGGCCATTCGGCCGGTACGATGGGCGACAGCCTGCCGGCGGTCAGCCTCGGCACCGGCCGTTCACCTGCTTTCGTTGCGACCGGTACCAACAGCACCTGCGCGCGGCTCGATGACAACTCGCTGAAGTGCTGGGGCTTGAATGATTACGGCAAACTTGGAATCGGCTCGACGCAAACGACGGGGGATGACGCGGGCGAGATGGGCGACAGCTTGCCAGCCGTCAATCTGGGCACCGGCCGCACGATTTCGGCGACCGCCGTAAACCCAGTCGGTCTCGGGGACACGTTCTCATGCGCGATTCTGGATACGGGCGCCGTCAAGTGCTGGGGCTACCGTAATAACGGCGTACTCGGAAACGAAAACGATTATCTGGGTGATGCCGCGGGCGAGCTCGCGAGCCTGCCCGCCGTCGAGCTCGGCACCGGCCGCACGGCGCTCGATCTCGTCGCCGGCCGCCACTTCAACTGCGCGCTTCTCGACAACCAAAGAGTCAAGTGCTGGGGCGCTAACGACAGCGGCCAGCTGGGTGTCGGCGACGTGTCTGATCGCGGCAACAACCCGGGCGAGATGGGCGACGCTTTGCCTTACGTCGAGCTGGGTACCGGCCGCACGGTGCAGCGGCTTGCGGCGGGCGCGAACTTCGCGTGCGCGCTCCTCGATACGAACCAAATCAAATGCTGGGGCGCCGGTCAATACGGCCGTACCGGCTACGAGTCCTCAAGCTCTAAAGGCACGAACCCCGCGCAAATGGGCGACGCTTTGCCAGCGGTCAATCTCGGCACGGGCCGCCTGGTTTCCCAAATCGTCATCGGCGGCTCGTACGCC
>DASUEL010000639.1:0-2660 GCA_036275095.1 Bdellovibrionales bacterium | reverse complement strand
ATAAAGGCGATGTCATCGGAAAAGAGCTCAAAGAAGGCGCCATTCACGTCTTCTTCGGTAACAAACGCGCAACGACGGAGCTGCTGAAGTCTCTTTACCCGAATTACGAATTTCATTTTTTGAAGCAGGTCCACGGCGACCGGCTCGAAAAGGCCCCAGCTACGGGGCCTGCGGACGCCCACTGGACCGATAAGCCCAATCAAGCCGTGGCCGTCTATACGGCCGACTGTCTGCCCGCACTGATCTACTGGCCCCAAAGCCGGCGAGCGGCGGCCATTCACGCTGGCTGGCGCGGCGTCGCGGCCGAAATTCTGCCGAAAACACTTCGGGCTTTCGGGTCCGAAACGGACACCCGCGTGTTTGTAGGCCCGCATATTCGCATGAACAGCTTCGAGGTTCATGATGACGTCGCCACAACGCTTGCCCGTGTCGGCCCGGCCGACGTGCTTCATCCGCATCAAGAGCCCGGCAAAAAATATGTCGACCTCACCTCAATCGCGCGCTTTCAGTTCGAGCGAAACGGCATATCCGCCCAGCGGCAATTTTTCGATGACGAGAACACGTGCGGAAATCCAGAGTACTACTCCTACCGCGGCGACCGGGCCAACTGCGGCCGCCTCATTAGCTTCATCGCTTTGACGAATGGAGACAGTAATACATGATCCGGGCACTTGTTTCGGCCACCTTGCTCGTACTCGCGACTTCCTCCGCATATGGCTTGAATTTTTCTGAGCGCGACAAGCAACAGCATCTTGCAGGGAGCTTCGCGCTGCAATCCGCCGGCTACGGCGGGTTGCGCCTTCTCGGACAATCGCACAAGGAAGCCTTGTGGAAGGCGGCATTTCTGTCGATGACCGCGGGAATGATCAAGGAGATCACCGATCCCCTCCCCGACCGTGAAGATTTGGCCGCCGACGCTATCGGCATCGGCGCGGGCATGATTATCCCGGTTTTAATTCACGAGTGGTGAGCTACGACAGCCAACGAACGCGCCTGTCTGTTTGGCGCGGAGCCTTTGGCGGCTCGTGGTCCGGATAGCCCATGACCAGCGCGCAGAGAAGCTCCAGCTCCCCGGGCCGCTCCTCTTCCCGATATTTGTCGATACCGAGAAACCGGTTGACGTCGTCTTTGATTTCGAGCGGCGCTCCCATCGCGCAGGTACCCAAGCCCTCGGCAACCGCCGCAGTGATCATATTCTGCACGGCCATGTATACCGATCCGATGCTGGTATGGTAGCGCTCCTCTTGGTCGTTCACCGAATAACAAAATACGATCACGGGCGCATCTCCAAGAGTGTAGAAGAATCGCTCCGTGAATTGATAGAGCGACGGCTTCAGCCGCTTCTCGAGGACGTCTTTGATTCCGAGCCAAGACTTTTGCGAGAGCGCGAGATATTCGTCGCGTTTTTTCCCTTGTACGATGAAAAAGCGCCAGTTCTGCCGGTTCTTGCCGGACGGAGCATGCATGCCGGCGGCAAGAATGCGCTCGAGGGTCTCGTGGGGAACCGGGTCACGCTTGTACTTGCGGATGGACTTACGGCTTTCAATCAGGCGATAGAGATCTTTTTTGAATTCCTCGCTGAACATACACATTCTCCTTTTTAGCCTGTCGCCAACAAAATCATGAACCCGATTAAGAAAAATACGAACGCAAGCAAGAGCTTGGGAGTCGGTTTTTGGTTCAGATAGATCGACTCGAATATCGTCGAAAACACGGGGGAAGTAATTGAGATCGCCGCGATCGTCTGGAGATGACCGATTCGAATCGCGGACAGATAAAACCACAAAGCCACGAAAGTTCCCAAAAAAGCCCCGAAGGTCGCAAAACCCCGCTGCTTGAACGTTAGCTTCATCAAATTGGCCTTCAAGTTTATGGGCCTGAAGAAACTGATCGCGACAAATCCCAAGACCGACCCCAGGCATCGGTAAAAATGGCCATTCATCACGTCGCCGCTCATGTGGTCGTAGCCATACCGGCTGAGGACGATTCCGGTCGCATCCAACGACATTCCGATCAGTGCGTACAGCAGGCCGCGCACTTCCCAATGCCCGGCCTGCTTGAATTTTTCATGACTAATGATGAACAAACAGCCGAAGAAGAAAACGAGGGCGAACAACCGCTCCAGCAAAAACGGCTGACCAAAAAGTAGGCTTCCGGCCCACCCCAAGAACAGCGGCTCGAATCCCCAGAGCATCATTGTTCGGCCGGGCCCGAGTCTGGTGAACGCCGCCAACAAGAACAGGTCACCCACATTGAGCGCGATCAGTCCACTCAACATGAACGCCGCAATACTTTGCGTGGGGACCGGCGCCCAGCCGCCCGAGACCGTCAGCCACGCGAAGGCGCACACTAATGCGACGGAAGTTTTGAATGAATTCATCCACAAAACTGAAACTGATTTAGAAAATGAAGTGTAGATGATCGTCGAGAACGAAAACGTGAGATTCGAGCCTAGCGCGAAGAGGTAACTCAGGTGCATGGGCGCTACTTTGAGGGAGGGAGGCTAGTTTGGCAAAAACTTAGTCGCATGATTAGGGTCGCAGCGGCCGCACCGAAGGGGAAAAATATCCCGTCATTACGGATGGTTACACGTCTCCGGGTGAGCCAGGGCCCCGGAAGCCCCTAGATTCTGTTCACCTGATCAGGCCTTCGACGCCGGG
>DASUEL010000638.1:0-4363 GCA_036275095.1 Bdellovibrionales bacterium | reverse complement strand
TACCCGGGCGTGCCTTCGTACCGGATTGCGGAGTTTCACCGGTGGTTGGTCGCGCATGGCAAGATTGCGCGAGAGGAAACCCACGAAATTTCGAATCTGGGCCAGTACCTTCAGGTCGCGAACGCGCCTTTTAATCCGCCGGTTCGTGCCTGATCGCGGGCCGTGCGGGGCCGGGGGGCCATTTTAAGACTCTGTTATATTCCCGTCTGGACATCGACACGCGTCCAGGGCCAGACTATAACGAAATGGTGCAGCTGACTCGTCGTCGATTTCTCGAATTCATGGGCCGGGGGACACTCGGGCTTGCCGCGCTACCGGCATGGACTTCGTGCGTAACGGGCGAGCGCCGCGGAGCGGGACATTCGCTGCCGTTCGAGCCGATCGCCCCGACGACAGCCGACGAGCTCGTGCTTGCGAAGGGTTTCACCTATCAGCCTGTGATCGCGCGGGGCGAGCCCATCAATGCCGTCGGCGACGCTTTCGGCTGCAACAATGATTATCTCGCGCTCTTCCCGTTGAAAGATAAAACAGGTGAGGCAGTGCTCTGGGTGAATCACGAGTTTCCGGAGTCGATTCTCAACGGGATTCGAAAGCGCGGCGAGCCGCCGTCACGAGCCCAGCTCGAAGCTGAAATGCACACCGTTGGAGGCAGCCTCCTGCACGTTCAGAAAACCGAGGGCCGCTGGTCGTTCGTTCCGAACTCGAAATACAACCGGCGGCTTTCGGGCCACACGCCGATTCCATTCGCGGGCGGCGTCGAAGTGTCGGGCTCCAAAACGGCGATCGGAACGTTCGCGAATTGCGCCGGCGGCGTTACCCCTTGGGGAACCGTGCTCACCTGCGAAGAGAACTCTGACTTTTTCTACGGTGAAGTCGAGCTCGGCGCCGACGGCCGGCGCGAGGTTCGCCCGGTCAAAGCTGGATTCGGCTGGGAGCGCCACACGCGGCGCCCGCCTGAACATTATGGCTGGGTCGTCGAAGTCGATCCGTTTACGGGAGCCGCCAAGAAACACACGTCATTGGGCCGCTTCGCCCATGAGTGCGCGACGGTGTGGGCCGGCCAGGACGGGCGTTGCGCGGTCTACACGGGCGATGACATGGCCGGGGGCTGTTTGTACAAGCTCATTACGAAAAAGGCGGGTGATTTGACCGAAGGCGTGCTTTATACCGCCGACCTCGCCAACGGGCGCTGGATTCCCCTCGATTTGAAACTGAATTCCTCGCTGCAGAATAAATTCAAGACTCAGCTCGACGTATTGATCCACGCGCGGGCCGCTGCGCGGTTGGCCGGCGGAACTCCGCTCGATCGGCCTGAAGACATCGAGATCGATCCTCAATCCAAGGCCGTGCTCGTCACCCAAACGATGAACCAAGCACGAGGCAACAATTTCGGGTCGATCACGAAAATCGCCGAAAAAAACAACGACCCGTTCGCGCTCGAGTTCACCGCGACGACGTTTCTTGCGGGCGGAGCTGAAACGGGGCTCGCGTGCCCCGACAATCTGGCGTTTGATCGTAACGGAAATCTGTGGATCACGAGCGACATGGCCGCGCCCGATCTGAACACGGGCGCCTACGAGCCGTTCGGAAACAATGGGCTCTTTTACGTTCCCATGAGCGGCCCCGACGCTGGCCGCTGCTTCAGGGTGGGCTCGGCGCCCGTGCGCGCGGAGTTCACCGGGCCGTTCTTCGCCGAAGACGGAACGCTTTTCGTTTCGATTCAGCACCCGGGTGAGGGCTCGCTCTCGTTCGACAAGCCTCTGAGCAAATGGAAATCGTCGGTCGTTACGATTTCAGGTCCTGCGCTGGAGCGGCTTTTGAAGCCTAAGGCTTGATCCAGCCGTTTTTCACGGCTTGTTCGATCATATCCATGACGAGCTCATTGAGCTCAGGCGAGATCGCGCAAACGGCGGCCATGCGCTTTTCGACTTGCGCACGCCTGACGCCGTGTTTTCTCCACGAGGCGCCCTCGGTATAGAAGTTCATGATGAATGGCTGCAGCCGGTCGACGGCCCAGGCCGCTCGGCTCTCGTTCGACTGACCCTCTTCGAACTCGTGCCAGAGCGCGATCAGCTCGTCGCGCTGATCGGGGGGTAGCTTGCCGAAAATCTCATTCGCGGCCTGCTGCTCTTTCTGCGCTTTCGCCTCGGCGCCCTTCTCGTCGTACGCGAAAACGTCGCCGGCCATGATCTCGACGAGATCGTGTACCGCGAGCATTTTCGAGACGCGGCTCAAGTCGGTGCCCTTTGGGAAATGCTCGTGCAGCACGTTTGCCATCACGATCAAGTGCCAGGAGTGCTCAGCCGAGTTCTCTTGCCGGGACCTGTCGGCGAGCACGTTTTGGCGCAAAACATTCTTGAGGCGGTCGGCCTCAAGAATGAACTGAATCTGCTGCTGGAGTCGAAGCGATGCTTTGATCACGTGAGCGCTTGAGCTGCGCGCTTAGGCGATCGCCGCGCGCTCGAGGGCGCGAATGCGGTTTTCGAGCGGCGGGTGGGTCATCATGAGCGCCATCAGCCCAGACGGGCGATTGCTGATTTTGAGCGTCGCGACCGGCCCGGGCTCGGGATCGGTCATTTCGACGTTCGTGCGCAGCGCCTGCAACGCCGCAATCATCTTCTCGCGGCCGGCAAGCGTCGCGCCTCCGCGATCTGCGCGATACTCGCGCCAGCGTGAAAAGCTCGCGACGACGACCATACCGAGCATGCCGAACGCGATTTGCAGCACGATGACGGTCATGAACTCGACCACGTACCGCATTTCATCACGAACCTGCTGGCCCACGATCGACGCGATGATGCGGGCAAAGAACATCACGAACGCATTCACCACGCCTTGAAGCAGCGTCATGGTGACCATGTCACCATTGGCGATGTGAGCGACCTCGTGGCCGAGCACGCCTTCGACTTCGTGGGTGCGCATGCGCTGCAGGAGGCCCGACGAAACGGCCACAAGCGAGCGGTTCTTGGTGGGACCGGTCGCAAACGCGTTCACTTCGGGGCTCTCGTAATAGCCGACTTCGGGCATGACCGTGAGACCGGCCTTGCGCGAGAGCTGGTGGACGGTCTGGAGCAGCTCACGCGCTTCAGGATCGCGAGTGTTCGGATCGATGACCTTCACGCCCATCGACCATTTGGCGATCATGCGGGACATCGCCAATGAGATCAGTGACGAGCCCATGCCATAAATAAAGCAGAGCGCGGCGAGTGAACCGTATCCGCTTCCGTAAAAATTGATTCCCGTGAATGCGCTGACCACCGCGAGGGTGATCGAGAGCATCGTGACGATGAGTATGTTAACGAGAACGAAGAATACGACTCGTTTTGCAATGGCCATTTTTGGTTGCTCCTTTTGGTAGGGCGTACTACAGCCCCTAATGTGTGCATTGCCCGCCTGTTGTCAATGGGTCCCCAACCGGGGCGGGGCGCACCTGTAAAGCATTAAAACCATGGACTTATTCGACCCTTCCAGCCTATACCTTTTGTGTCAATAGGAGAGCGTGTCATGACTGCGAAAAAGGCGTCCTCGAAGAAGGCGGCTGCGAAAGCGGAGCTGGCCGCGGAAATTCCCGAAATCAAGATGTTGGCTACGTCAGGCGAGCTCGATTTGAGCGACCTGCGCGGCCAAAAGATCGTACTCTATTTCTATCCCAAAGATTCGACTCCCGGCTGCACGCAAGAGGGCCTCGATTTTGCCGCTCTCTACAAGCAGTTCAAGAAGCACAAAACCGAGGTGATCGGCGTTTCGCGCGATTCCCTCAAGTCTCACGAAAACTTCAGAGCCAAGCAGAAGTTCCCCTTTCCGCTCGCGTCAGACGGCGAAGAGGCCCTCTGTAAGGTGTTTGACGTCATTAAAATGAAGAACATGTACGGCCGCCAGGTGCGCGGAATCGAGCGCAGCACGTTTGTGATCGATTCCAAGGGCGTTTTGCGGCGCGAATGGCGAAAAGTTAAGGTTGCAGGCCACGCCCAAGAGGTGTTGGATTACGTGAAGAGTTTGGACGACTGAAGTCCGGCTGACGAGAATTGAAACGTGAAAATCCGGAGCCGATTGCGAGGCTTCGAAAACATAAGTCTGGGAGGACTCATGAAATTCGTATTGAGCATTCTGGTACTGGGCCTGTCATTGAGCGCGGCCGCGGCCGAACACACCATTAAGGTTACGGCGTTTTACCCGCTGAACGGCTCACGCGGCGCCAGCGAAATCTGCGGCAAGATCACCGGCGAGATGTCGCCCGATTTCCGCATCAACATCGTGGCGGATCCGAAGTATAACCCCGGTCCTTACACGATCCTTCCGAATGCCAAAGGCACCTGGTGTGCCATCGTCAACAGCGTGACCGGCACCGCCGACGTAACGCTGG
>DASUEL010000637.1:0-4092 GCA_036275095.1 Bdellovibrionales bacterium | reverse complement strand
CGGCCGGCGCAATATATGTGCTCGGGCAAATCGCCTACTTCTTTTATTCGAAACACGAAAAAGCCACGCTCGCGATTCAAAAATTTCGGGACGTTCGGGACAAGTCCATTTTTGAGCCGATCATGAACCAAACGCAGTTCGAGTCGCTTCGGCTTCTCGAGCCGGCGCAGGTGCGCGCCGCCTTCGTTCTCAAGAAGCGGCAAACGGCGGTCGGCGCCTTCGTCATGATCGCGCTGGGTCTCGGCGGAGTCATCGGCGGCGAGCGGTGGTACCACTCGCGCACGATGTTTCTCGGCGCCGCCGAAAAGGCCAAAGGCAGAGTCGCCGCGTGGGCCGAGTCGAAAGGCTCGGACTCGACCACCTATTACTATCCGCTCGTTCGATATCGAAATCCCGCTTCAAACGAAGACTTCACGTTCAAGCATGGCGTGGGCTCGTCGCACCCGAGCTGGCGGATCGGCGACGAAGTGGATGTACTTTATAATCCGAGCGCCCCCGAAGACGCCATGATCGATCAGGGCCGGTGGTGGAATCAGGCTGGCCCCGTAGCGCTGATGGCCTTCGGAATCTTGTTCTTAGTTCTGGGCTTCAAGAACGCGCTTTACCGCGACCCGGGCGCGTGAAATATTGAGTGAATGAAAATCAAACTCGAGCTCGTACAACAACTCATGCTCGATTCAGCGGTTCAGCGCGGCCGGCCAGGCTTCGTGACCGCGGCGAGCGGCCTCGTGCTGAAGGGCGGCGTCTTTTACACGTGCGCTGATGACGAGCTTCATCTCGGAGTTTTCGAGGCGAAGCGCGAATCCGGCGCGCTTCATCGCATATTTGACGGCGAGCTACCGGTCGCCACCGCCGACCGCAAAAAGAAAAAGCCCGATCTCGAGTCGCTCACCTATTTGCCGCCCTCGCAGGCCTTTCGCGACGGGGCGCTCCTGGCCGTTCCCTCCGGTTCGAAGCCGAACCGCATGATCGGTAAGGCGATCCCGTATGCCGGAGTCGCGCCCGATTTCGCGAAGGCGTTTGATGTCGACTTCAAAGACTTGTTCGCGCATCTGGCCTCTCTCTATCGCGACCTGAATGTCGAGGGCGCGGCCGTTTTGGGCGAAACGTTTCGTCTGCTGCAAAGAGGAAACGGCAAGCCCGCGCAGAATGCGACGATCGATCTCGACCTCAATGAGATTTTAAGCGACCTGGCCATGCGCCGCCCGCTCGCGAAAAGGGCCTACTTGAAATCACGCGAGCACGACCTGGGCTCGATCGGAAACATCAAGCTTACGTTTACCGACTGCTGTTACGGGCCGCATGCCCGTTTATGGTTCTTGGCCGCCGCCGAAGATACCGAATCGACCTACGACGACGGCGCATTCAAAGGCGCGGTCTTGGGTCGCATGGATTCGGCCGGCACCACGACCGATTTTCACGAGCTCGACATTCACTACAAACCCGAGGGCTTGTGGGTGGAGCCCGACGGCACGTTCTTCATCGTGACCGACGCCGACAGCCCGCGCACGGCTTCGCGTTTGTATAAGGGCAAGCTATGAAGAACACGCGCCTCGTATATTCGACCGATCCCAAAGAAAACAAATCGTGCCCGAAGTGCAAAGAGCTTTTAGCGGAGTGCCGCTGTCCTCCCGAAGTCGAAGTGAAGTCTTATAACTTCGCCGCCGTATTGCGCGTCGAGAAGTCGGGCCGCGGCGGCAAAACCGTGACCGTGATCGATCAGCTCCCGAAATCCGAGATATTTCTGAAAGAGCTCTGCACGGAGCTCAAAAAGAAATGCGGCGCCGGCGGAACCTACTTGATGGACGGCAAAGAGGGCGTCATCGAGATTCAAGGCGACAAACGCGAGGCCATTCGCGCGCACCTCGCGAAAAAGGGCATTCGCACCAAAGGCTGAGAAAGCCCTCCGGCTCCGGCTCAGCGCGGGGCCCGCGCGCTCGATTGATAGCGCCAAAACGCCGGGAGCATCGCCGCTGAGATGAGCACGGCGAAAATGCAGATCACTCCGCCTGTCCAAATCGAAAATGAAACCGTCGCGGCTGAAGCGACCCAGCCCGCCCGGGCATTCCCGATGAGCGGCCCGCTCATGTAGCTGATCATTTCGATTCCCGAGAGCCTGCCGCGCATGTGGTTCGGAATGGTCTCGTTCCAAATCGCGCCCCTGAAGATGCCGCTGACCATGTCGGCGCCTCCGGCAAGTGCAAGGCAAAAGAGCGCGAGATAAAAATTGGGCGCGAACCCGAGCGCCACGATGGCGACGCCCCAAAGTGTCGCGGCAATCACCACGGCGGCTCCGTGCCGGCGTACTTTAGCGGTCCAACCGCTGAAGATCGTGACGATGAGGCTTCCAATCGACATCGCCGAAAACAGGAGGCCCGCGGCCGTGGCTCCGCCCCATTCTTGCGCCATCGCCGGGAACAGCGCCGTCGGAAACGCGAACGTCATGGCCGCGATGTCGATGACGTACGTTCCGATGAGCTCGGGCCGCGCGAACGCATAGCGCACGCCCTCCATGATGTGAGTTAAGCTCAAGGTGTTTTTCGCGTCGAGCGGCGGCAGCCGGTTGATGAGCGCCACGGAGACGATCGCGATCGCGAACGTCAGAAAATCGATTGCGTAGGCATACGCCGCGCCCAGTGATGCGATCAGAAGCCCGCCGAGCGCCGGTCCCGCGATGTGCCCGAAGCTCGAGCGAAACGAGCCGAGCGCCGAAATCGCCGCGTACTCGTGCGGGTCGACCAGCTTTTGCGTCATCGCATCCATCGCGGGCCGGTGAAAACCGTTTGCGGCCTGCATGAGCGCCGTCAAAACATAGATCATGTAAATGTTGGGCGCAGCGAGGAGCGAGTTCAGCGCGAGCCCCAACACGCACAACGCCATGAAGGCCTCTGAAAAGATGAGGACTTTTTTGCGATCCATCGAATCGGCGACGGAGCCGCCGACCAGCCCGAAAAACAAGATGGGCGCCAGCTGCACGGCGCCCAAAAGGCCCACCATCCAATTGGATTTGGTGAGCTCATACACCTGATAAGGTATCGCGACGTAACTGATCATGCTCCCCAGAAACGAAACCATCTGGCCGATGTAGAGCAGCCGGAAATCGCGATGCCGTTTCAGCGGCGTGAGATCAATGAACATCGAATCGAGAATAGCGGAAGAGCCGGAGTCCGAACAGCAAAACGACTTGGTTCGAACGGAAGATCGCGCAAAAAAAACGGGCCCGGCATTTGCCGAGCCCGAATTTTTGCTAAGCCTGGCTTAGCGGATGTCTCATTCGGCTTGCGCCGAATTCGCGTTTAGTAGCGCTCGCGGCGGAATGAGCCGCGGTCTTCACGCGGAGCCGGCGGACGGGCTTCGGCAACAGAGATGTTGCGGCCCATGAGGTCTTTGCCGTTCATTTGCGTAATCGCGTTTTGAGCTTCGTCATCAGAGCCCATTTCTACGAAACCGAAGCCTTTGCTGCGGCCGGTGTCGCGATCGGTGATCACTTTCGCAGACTCTACATTGCCAGCAACGGCGAACGCGCTGCCGAGGGTCTCTGAATCGACTGAAAAAGGAAGGTTACCGATAAAAAGTTTTCTGCCCATTTTATGCCTCCTTAGGCTTGGGTGCCGCGACGGAGGCTGGGACGGAACGCTCAGGACTCGGATCGACGGACGTTTAGGTCCATTGGGTATAGCAAAAAGGACACACTTTCGGAAACTTTTTTTTGCCGCTCTTTAGTATTCAAGTCGCCCACGTAGCTTTTTAGTTTCGCCCCGGCGCTTTTTTGACTCCAGGCGCTTCATTTTCGAGGAGCGGGTGGGCTTGGTGGCCCTACGCGGTTTTGGTTTATGAAGGGCCAGGGCGATCATCTGCCGGAGCTTTTCGAGGCTGCGCGTTTTGTTGCGCTCGAGATCGCGGAACTCGTCGCTGCGTACGAAAACTTCGCCGCTCTTGTTGAGGTGATTCTGAAGTTTCTCGCGGATGCGCTCCTTTTGCTCGGGTGAGAATAAAGTAGAGGCCTCCACGTTCCAAAATGCGAGTGACGCTGAGGAGACTTTATTGACGTTTTGCCCCCCGGGGCCCCGGCTGCGTACGGCCTCGAATTTG
>DASUEL010000636.1:0-2276 GCA_036275095.1 Bdellovibrionales bacterium | reverse complement strand
CGGGCAGTCATCCAGGCTGGCAGCGTCTCAGCGCGCCAGCCCTTCGAATCGAGAATGATGGTTTCGATTCCGAGCTCGCGCGCGGGCCCGTCTTTACGCTCGTCATTTCCGAAAAATAAGACATCGTCGGGCTTGGCCGCGAGATAGTTCAAGCACTCGCGGTAATATTCAAGGCTCGGTTTGCACGACCGCATGATCTGCGAATGCGTGATGAACGCGAACTCGCGCGGCTCGAGGCCCGCCCACCGCAGGCGGTGCTCCACGCATGAAAGAGGCCAGATCGGATTCGTGGCGATCACCAGCGGAAGTCCCGCTTCACGCATCGACCGCAATGCGCGCGCGGCCCCCGGAGTCGGATAGGTGAACCGGCCCAGCCGCGGAAAATCGCGCTCGTAATAGATAGACAATTGCTTGTGCAGTTCGTGGGGCGAAACGCCGGCCAAGCGGGTGGCTTCGCTGAGGATCAGCTCGTAATTCGTCAGGCCCGACGCGGGCGAATTCGAAGTCATGCGCGTCATCAGCTCGCGCCCGATTTTGAGGGCGCGCGCATAACCGAAAAGCGGCGCGAGCCGGCGCCACAAAAAGAAAATACAGACGAGCGGGAACAGCCAAGATGCCGACAGCAAAGTTCCGTCGAGGTCCAGCAATACGATCTTCTTACGGTTCGGGCCCATCGTTTGAAGTCCTAGAGTGATTATAAATATCCGAGCCGCTGCAGCATGGGGCCGACGGCGCGCTCGATCGTTTCGTTTTCGCGGTAATCGTTTTTGTGGCGCACGCGGCCGACGGTCTCGAGCGTCGAGGTGAACTCGCGGGTGCTCGGCCACGAGAGCTCGCAAAAATCGAAGATTTTGCGAAGTTCATGATGCGGGTCGCGGACGATCGATTCGTGTCGTACTTCGATGAAATTCGTCAAGTCCCCTCGCACTCGATCGACGAGCTCAATGGCATCGCGCCATACGCGCGCCGTGCACTCGACCGACTCGGGCCCGTACGTATCGAGGTACTCCTTGAGGCGCTCGACTCTAGGATATGGAATGATGTGCTTGACGGTCGGATGGTTGATCTTGGCCAGCTGATCGTTGCTCAGCCTGTAAAGCTTGATGAGCGAGTGGGCCACGTCGCGGCCGTCGCGCAGAATGTGGATGAATTTGGCGTCGGGAAACAAATCTTGCAGCATGCGCATTTCAGTTTGCATGACCGGATATTTCAGCACGAGCCGGTGCCCGTCGCCGCCGAAGCAGAACAAAATCTTCTTGAAGTCGCGTTTGACCGCGTCGATCTGCGCGGGCGTGAAATCCGTCCCGCGGCGCTCTTCCCAATGCATGGCCTCCACGTCACGGCCGAACCACTTGGCCCAGAACATGATCGGTTCAGACGGGCTGCCGAAATCGGTGTCGATCGAATCAGCGAGAAACCGCTCGCCCCGAATGTTGAGGTGAAACGTTTTGCGTAACCATTCGATCGCGCAAACGGCATCGGTGAACGAATTCATCGAGTTCGTGATGAACGCCGCTCGCTCATGCGCGCAGAGCAGATTGTAGAGCAAAGTCGTGCCGCTTCTCGGAAGTCCCACGATGAAAATCGGTTTTTCGATGCGAATGCCGCTGAAATCGCGGTTGAACTTCGCGCGCTCGATTCCTTTTAAAAGAGCCCGGTCGAAAAAGCGCGGCGGCAGCGGGATATAGTGCTGTTTCTCGAAGTTTTTTCTGAAAAGCGCTTTCGACCACCAGTTGGCGTATACGACATCCTTGTCCATTGTAAAATTAAAGGCCAGGGCACAAGGGTTTGTCCATGAAAAACACCCTTGGACAAAGAGCCCCGCTCTCCTATGATAATCCGGTGGATCAATACGATATGCAGCGCGGCCGTCAGCTTGGCCGCGCCTTTGCGAAGGAATTCCTCAGAAGCCGCCTGCCCGAGTGGGAGGCGCGAATCGCGCGCGAGCCGGAGTGGTTCCCCGCTGAGCTTTTGAGCGAGCTCAATCGGCGCCGGTTTTTCTCGCTGTGGCTTCCCAAATTCCTCGGCGGAGGCGGCCTGACACCGCTGAGCTATCTGGCCATGAGCGAGGAGCTCGCGGGCGACTGCCTCGGGGTAACGAACATCGTAGGCGCTCATTACGTCGCGCTGGCCATGATTTCGGCTTCCGACAATCTGACGCTTTTGGCGAAGCTCATCGAAGACATCAAAGCGGGAGAGCGCGCGGGCTCGCCCTGCATTTTTGCGACGGCCGTAACCGAGCCCGATGCGGGCTCCGACCTCGAAGACTGGGAGCT
>DASUEL010000635.1:0-3527 GCA_036275095.1 Bdellovibrionales bacterium | reverse complement strand
CACCGTCGAAGTCCGCACGCGCGCCCCGTCTTTCACGAACGGCTATTTTCACTTCGTCGCGACGGAGGTGACGCCGAGCTCGGAGCGCGCCGAGGTCCGCAATTTGGTCGCGTTGACCGTTCAAAACGTCTATGAGGTTCTGCTCGTTGGAGGGAATCCTCCCGAGGTTTGGAGCTCGCCTTCCGCCACATCGTTTCGCGCCCACGGCGCGGGCCTGAGGGTCCGTTTCGTCAACATGGATCTCTCGCGCAGCCACGCCATTCAAGGGGGCGGCGCAATCGCGTCTCAAACTGGAGTGATGGAGCGTGCGACACCCGCGGGTCCGGGCGGCACGTATGAAGTGACGATCATGCCGTCGGCAGGCGCCGTGAGCGGCACGTTTCATTGCGGCACCCACGAGAGCGCGTCCGATTCGCACACGCTGAACTTCAATCAGCCGTGAACAACCGCGGACCAAAAACAAAAAGGCCCTTCTTCGGTTCCACCGTGCTTCTAGCCTGAAGAACTAGAAACCCCGGCTTCCCCTCGGAAGGGCCTCGGCGATCCCGGTGCTTCGGGCCGTTAGATCGCGCCCGTGTTCAGGTCCGACGACGTTACGTTGCCACCGACAACCGTGCCGACCTGGTCGGAGCCGCCGCTCACGCCAGATACGCCCGAGATGTCAGAAGCCGACGTGAAGTCCGACGAGCCCGAGATGTTGTCTTGGCCTTTCATGCCGCCAAAACGGTTTTGAAGCTCACTGCGGAGCTCGGTTCCGGCACGCGGAGCGAACAGCAGTCCAACGCCAGCGCCGATGAGGAGGCCGAGCCCGAACATGCTGAGACCGGCGACGCCGAACCAGGCATCCCTGTACTCGGGCTCAACGCCCAGTGACTTCATGATGTCGTGTTTATTCATTCCGGAAAATTGGCTCAGGTTCATTTTTGTATTCCTTTCGTTCAATCAAATGATTCAGTTAGTGAACCGTGCTCTGGCTTTTGCCTTTGCCGAAAAAGCCCGTGGCCATCCCGGGCATCGTGCGGCGGGCCGCCTCTTGGGCCACGAATGCCATGCCGACTTTCGTGAGCGCGCGCATCCAGCCCTGTCCGAGCAGGTAACCGAACGACGCCGCCGCGCCGAGTACCTGGTACGGGTTGGCGCGAACTTCGCGCTCGAGGTAGGTTGCGGCTTTGTTCAAGAACTCGCCGGCGATGTCCATCAGCTGTTGAGGATTCTCGATCGCCTCGTTCATGGTCATGTTGCCGATGTCGCTGCCGGCACCGGTGCTGCCAGTGCTGCCGGACTTGCTCTCGCTGCCCTGATGCTGCGACTTTTTGTTTTGAGATTCGCTCTTGCTTTCACTCTTGGGTGCCATGATTACCACCTTCTCCACGCGCGGATAGAGCGCGCGAGCAAGAAACCGACGGCGAAAGCGCCTGCCACGGCAACCAAAGGCTGCTGATGCACAAAGTTGCGCACGCGGCGGTCGACATCGGCGTACTGGCCTTGAAAGTTAGAGACGTACTCGCTCGCGGTATCGCGGATATCGGACACCGAGTAGCCGCCAAGCTTCATGTTTGAGATCTGATTTTCTGCCACTGATAACCTCCTTAGGGGTTAGTTATTATTACTGTCAGTTCAGGTGAACTCGCCGATCAGAAAGCCCCCGAGGAACGCGCCGTAAAACCACGCCGTCGGTGCTTGTCTGATTTTTTCGCTCACGCTGACTGAGACCTTCAAATCCTGCAATGCCAACTTCAACTCGCTTTGCTCGCGCTCGATCTCACGCAGCAAAAACTCTTTTCTCTGCTGAACCGTTTCGATGTTCATGGAACCAGCCCCCTCATTCTGAGTTCGTTATCCAGTACCGGCTTATCTTTGACGGACTTAGTAACGTCGTCGTTCGCGCCCTTTTTCAGCGCATTGATCATTTTCATGACGAGGAAGGCGCCCACTCCGAAGTGAATCAGCGCCCAAATCCCAAGGCTCGCCCAAAACGGCATGACGGCCGGAGAGAGCATGTCGACCGTCGACGCGATGAAGAGCCCCCAGCCATAAAGCAGAAGCAGGCCGCCGATCACCCCGAAAGCCACCTGCTGCCCGTACGCTACGGACGCGTCTTTCACATAGAGCTTGGCGAGCTCGATGTAGTTGTTTTTGAGATTTTGCACGGTGTGATTGATTCGGTTGATCGTCTCACCCGTCTGCGGAATTTCGTGCGCTCGATGCGGATTGATGTTGTGTACATTATGCGTGTTTTGCACGATCGTTCTCCTTGAGAGTCATGAGCCCAGCTCGACTCGTAACACGCGTGGTTTTTAGCGTGGTGAAGGAACCGAGGAAAATCTGTGTAGTTTTATTCAAACTTCAGAAAGGATCTGACGCGGATTTTTTTGCATTCTACGCGGCACGTATGATTTTCAGATCGGTGAACAAAACCAAGTCGAGTCAGAAAACGGTTTTCGCGCTCGCGTTCATTCTCGGTTTTCTCTACATCACGGGCCCGTTCCTGGTTTCAGTTTCACTCGGCGCCGTGATCGCGATTGTGTCGGCCCCGCTGATGGTGTTTCTCGTCAACCGGGGCTGGAGAAAGCGCGTAGCGGCGTTCACCGTAACGGCCGGTCTCACGCTGGCCGTCGTCATTCCGACGACCTGGCTGCTCATCGTCGGAAGCCAAACCGCCTTCACTCAGCTCAAGGGCATGCGGCTCTCCGACGAAGGCTCGCTGAGCCAGCTCGCGTATACCCCGAAGTTCACCAAAGCCGTGAGCAGCCTGACGCGCACGCTGAATCTGCCGGAAGGCGCGATCTTACAGGGTGCGCGGCGGGCCCTTCACGACGTCACGTCGTTTTTCGCCGAGCTCTTCGGCGACATCGTGTATCAGCTGCCGGAGATCGCGGTCGGCGTGCTCGCGTTGATATTGGCAATTTATTATTTCCTCGCTGACGGGCACAGAGTCGTCGGATTTCTGCGAACGAACTCGCCCTATCCGCAGGAATCGACCGAAAAAATCGAGAATGCGATCAAAGACGCGTCGTTTTCAGTCATCGTCGCGACGTTCTTATCGGCGATCTCGCAAACGATTCTCATGACGGGCGGCGTTTGGGTCACCGGCACCCCGAACGCGGCGCTGATCGGCCTTTTCACGTTCTTGTTCGCCTTCCTGCCCATCATCGGCACCGCGCCGATCTCGCTTGGAGTCACGATTTATCATTTCGCGCTTGGTAACAGCTCGGCGGGCCTGGTCATGCTCGGCGTGGCGCTAGCGGTCTCGCTTGTCGACAATGTCGTTCACCTGTTTGTGTTGAAGAATCGCTCGCACATTCATCCGCTCATCGGGTTCGTCGCCGTCTTCGGCGGCCTGAAGGTACTGGGCTTCGGCGGCATCTTCCTTGGTCCAGTCCTGGCGGCGATCACGTTGGAGCTGATTCCCATTTTGATTCGAGACCAAAAGCGGGAGCCGCCTACGACAACGCTCGAAGTCGCGCCGCACGACATTCAAGTGCGCCGTGGACCCGCCTGAGAATCTCCAGTATCCTTGTCTACAG
>DASUEL010000634.1:0-2146 GCA_036275095.1 Bdellovibrionales bacterium | reverse complement strand
GGCGCAGGAACCGTGAGGAACAAATCTGCGCGTTTCGCGATTACGGTCGCCGCAATCTCGTACAGTGGATGACGAAGTCTATGGCGGAGAACCCCGAGCTTCAGTGACAAAATAGGGCATTGGGGGCCTATTTGGGCGCCCTATTTGCTTGAAATCTCTAGCAAAAATAGGTCTAGCCGTGGCCTGGGGATTGCACCCTGACCTGGCATGATATCGGCGTTTTTCAAGGCCACCCACGTTATGTTTTTGATGAGCTACTTCGCCGTGGCCGTGTGGACCGGCTGCTCGCAGGTGCAGTTCCAGGAAGCGCCGAAAGCCGCCTGTAACGGATTCGATAAGGCCTGTTCGACCGAAACCATCAATAACCGCGAATACAACGTTTTCGACTATACGCAAACGGTTCCGCACCCGCAGGTCGATATTCTTTTCGTCGATGACAACTCACGCTCGATGGTCGTCGAGCAGGAGCGTATGGGCGAACGCTTTCCGAACTTCCTCACTTCGCTGGGCACGCTCGATTGGCGAATCGCCATCACCACCACCGATATCTATGCCGAGGGCGGCAATCTCCTGGATTTCGGCTCGGGCCTTCGCATTTTGACTCCGTCGACGCCTGACAAGGAGGCGCTCTTTCGAAACACGATTCGTAGATCCGAAATCGGAAATGGCGACGAGCGGGGCATTTACGCGGCGAACTTGGTCGTCGACCGCCGCGCGCAGAATCAGTTTTTTCGCGGCGATGCACACTTTGCCGTGGTCATTCTTTCGGACGAGGACGAGCGAAGCAACGGCGGCGCGGCCTCGTCTTACCCTCTCGAGAATTACGATCTCCCGCAGAACTTCAAGGATCATGTCGCCGCCAAACTCGGAGCTTCAAAAACCCTGAGCGTTCATGCGATCATTATTCGTCCCGGCGACCAAGCATGCCTTACGCTTCAAAACGATCAGACGAATCGCGGTTACTATGGCCAAACGTACGCTCAGCTCACACAGCTGACGAACGGCGTTTTGGGCGACATTTGCGCCACCGATTACGGAGCCCAGCTCACGTCGATCGGAAATCAAATTGTCCGCAGTATCAGCTCGATCAAGCTCGCGTGCGTTCCCGCTCGCGGACCGGGGCTCGATCCCATCATCACAGTCAATCCTCCCGGAAACCCGGCTACGCAAGGTACTATTCGTGACGATCAAGTCTATTTCGACCCGCCGCTTGCGCCCGGAACCCAGGTTCGAATTCAGTACAAATGTTTGAAGTGAGGACGAGCGGCGATCAGGCGGCTTTCTTGGGCGGCATGAGCAAGTAGCCTTCTCCGTAAACGTTCACGATGAGATCGTGCAGGCTGGGAAGTATTCTTTTGAGCTTCGAGACTTGCGCGTCGATCGATCGGGGAGATACCTTTCCGCCTTTCCAAACGTTCTGTTGCATCCACTTGCGGGTCAGAACCTGATTCGGGTGGCACGCAAACGCGAACAAGAGCGCGTATTGGGTCGGTGTGACTGGCACTCGCTGCGATTTCCATTCGACGGATTTGGAGCGCGGGTCGATCACCACGTCGCCAATCGTGAGTTTGGAGTCTTGCAGCTGTTGAAAGCCGTCTATCCTCTGGAGGAGGGCGCTGAGCCGCAACACGAGGCTGTTCAGCTTGGTCTCCCGCTTCAGCACGATGTCGGCTCCACGCAAGTACAGACTCTCTTCGTTGACGGCGTTTTCATCCTCAACCAGAACGACGATTCCGACGTGCCTGAGCTGATCTGAGTTGCGGAGATCGTGAAGTAGATCCCGCGGCTCAAGCGCGCTCGCAGCTTCGTCCAATATCACGACCTCGGGTAACCACTCGGCGGCGGCGCGGAGGGCCGCGCGGGTATTCTCCGTTACCTGAACGGAGAAGTAGTCCTGCAGGTAATGGAAGAGCGTCTGCCGGAGCTGAGGGTCCTGTTGGACGAGAAGAATCTTTCGCACGAGACGCTTATCGGAGGAAATTCGCAGCGGCGTGACCCTCGACCATTTCTGGACCCTCAGGGCCGGTAATTGCGTGCAAAAAGACACAAGACCGAGTCTGGACAAGGCTTTGACGCCAATCAACTGTGGTGAAATTGGCCTAAATTATGCGATTGGTCGGGGAGACAGGATTTGAACCTGCGACCC
>DASUEL010000633.1:0-2010 GCA_036275095.1 Bdellovibrionales bacterium | reverse complement strand
GAAGCGATCAATGCCGCGGTTGAGCTGGCTGAGAGCCACAAAAACCCGACGGTCGAGCCTGAGCATCTCTACCTCACGCTCATGAAGCAGAAAGATGGAGTGGTGCCCGGCCTCGTCCAAAAGGCGGGCGGAAACCTCAGCGCGCTGGTCGAGGAGTTCGACCGGTTGGTCCAAAGGCTGCCTGCGGTCGAAGGCAGCGGAGCCCGGCTCACGTTTGGCTCGATGATGCCGAAATTGTTTAAAGAGGCTGAGGACGAGGCCAAAGAGATGGGCGACACCTATCTTTCGACGGAGCACTTTCTGCTCGCTGGCTTCGAGGTGCCTCGATCGGACATCGCGCAAACGTTGCGCAACAACAAACTCTCGAAAGACCGTCTTCTCGAGGCACTGAAGCAGATCCGGGGGAATCAAAAAGTGACCGACGATCAACCCGAGAACAAATACGAAGTCCTCAAAAAATACGCGCGCGATCTCACCGAGCTCGCCGCCCAGGGCAAACTCGATCCCGTCGTGGGGCGCGACGAAGAGATTCGCCGCGTGATTCAGGTTCTTTCACGCCGCACAAAGAACAACCCCGTCCTCATTGGTGAGCCGGGTGTCGGAAAGACCGCGATCGCCGAGGGCCTCGCTTTGCGAATCATCAAACGCGACGTTCCTGACACGCTCCTCGACAAAAAATTGATCTCGCTCGACATGGGCTCGTTGATCGCGGGCGCCAAATACCGAGGTGAGTTCGAAGACCGGCTGAAAGCCGTCATTAAAGAAGTCACAGAAAGCGGCGGCCAGATCATTCTCTTCATCGACGAGCTCCACACGCTGGTCGGAGCCGGTAAGGCCGAGGGCGCGATGGATGCCTCCCAGCTGCTCAAACCGGCGCTCGCGCGCGGAGAGCTTCGCTGCGTGGGCGCGACGACGCTCGACGAATATCAAAAGCATATCGAAAAAGACGCGGCCTTAGAGCGCCGGTTTCAGCCCGTTTACGTCAATGAACCGAGCGTCGAAGACACCGTGACGATCCTGCGCGGCCTTAAAGAAAAATACGAAGTTCACCATGGCGTTCGAATCATGGACTCCGCGCTAGTCGCCGCGGCCACGCTTTCGAATC
The DNA here is from genome assembly GCA_036275095.1 of Bdellovibrionales bacterium. Classification (GTDB taxonomy): domain Bacteria; phylum Bdellovibrionota; class Bdellovibrionia; order Bdellovibrionales; family DASUEL01; genus DASUEL01. Next base: position 905 of record DASUEL010000633.1, on the reverse strand, counting down.
GCTACATCACCTCGCGCTTCTTGCCCGACAAAGCGATCGACCTCGTAGACGAGGCGGCAAGCCGCTTGCGCATCGAAATCGGAAGCGTTCCGACCGCGATCGACGAAATCGAGCGCAAGATGATTCAGCTTCAAATTGAGCGTGAAGCCTTGAAGAAAGAGAAAGATACGGCCTCAAAGGAGCGTCTCGAAACCGTCGAACAAAAGCTCAAGGAGCTCGACACCGAAAAAACGAAGTTGCGTAAGCAATGGGAGGCCGAGCGTGCCGACATCGTCGCGTTGAAAGACTCCAAGCAAAAAATCGACGAGCTCAAAAACAAGATCGAGCAGGCCGAGCGTGCCGGCGACTTGACTAAAGCGGCCGAGCTCAAATACGGCCAGCTGCCCGCGCTCGAGAAACAAATCACCGAGGCCACAAAGCGTCTGACGGAGCGCCAGTCCAGCGAAAATCGCATGTTGCGTGAAGAGGTCGGCCCCGAGGAGATCGCTCACGTGGTGAGCAAATGGACAGGCATTCCCGTCAGTAAGATGCTCCAGGGCGAAGCGGTCAAGCTTCTGCACATGGAGGAGCAGCTCCGCAAACGCGTGGTGGGCCAAGATCACGCGCTCGAGAAAGTGGCCGATGCCGTACGCCGCGGCCGCGCCGAAATGTCCGATCCGAATCGTCCCATCGGCAGCTTCATGTTCCTGGGGCCGACCGGCGTCGGCAAAACCGAAACCGCGAAAGCGCTCGCCGAGTTTCTTTTCGATACCGAGCAGGCAATGGTGCGTATTGATATGAGCGAGTACATGGAGAAGCACTCCGTATCTCGCTTGATCGGCGCCCCTCCCGGTTACGTGGGCTACGATGAAGGCGGCCAGCTGACCGAAGTCGTCCGTCGCCGCCCCTACGCTGTAATTCTATTC
>DASUEL010000632.1:0-4505 GCA_036275095.1 Bdellovibrionales bacterium | reverse complement strand
CGTCACTGTGTAGACGCTTCGTAAACCCAACGGGCCCGGCACACGCAATCGTGCCGACCCGCGTGGCGCAGGGATCGCGCCACGGCGCCAAAGGATGGCGGCAAGTCATGGAGGATTTGAGTATGCAAGGAGGATAGGACAATGGGGCTGAGAATCAGCACGAACGTGTCTTCGCTCAACGCTCAGAGAAATCTGAAAGGTTCGCAAGACATGATGAACCGATCGCTAGCGCGGTTGAGCTCGGGATTCCGGATCAACCAGGCGTCTGACGATGCGGCGGGCTTGGCCATCTCCGAAAATCTGCGAGCGCAGATCCGGGGTTTGAGACAAGCCAATCGAAACGCGGCTGACGGCGTTTCGCTGGTGCAAGTGGCCGAAGGCGGCTTGAACGAGGTCTCCTCGATCTTGATTCGTCTCCGCGAACTTGCGATCCAGGCGGCATCAGACACCATCGGCGACACCGAGCGGAAGTTCCTCGACGTCGAATACCAGCAGCTCAAGTCGGAGATCCAGCGGATCACCGAAGTGACGCGGTTCAACGGACGGGATCTTCTCAACGGCACCGGCGGCTTGATGGACATCCAAGTTGGCGTCTACAACGACGACTTCAAGGATCGCATCTCCTTCAACGCCTCGGCGGCCAACTCGAGCCTGGCTTCACTTGGAATCGCGGCCGAATCGCTCGCTACGAAAGTCCAAGCGCAAACCAGCATCGCGGCTGTCGACAGCGCGCTCGTCTCGGTGAACGCGATTCGCGCGAATTTCGGAGCCATGCAGAACCGGCTTCAATCGACGATCCAGAACCTCTCGATCTTCGATGAGAACCTGAGTGCTGCCAACTCACGAATCCGCGACACCGACATCGCGGCCGAAACCGCCGACCTGACCCGTAACACGGTCTTGATGAATGCCGGCGTCTCGGTTCTGCAGCAGGCGAACAACATGCACCAAGTCGCCCTAAAGCTGCTCGGATAGTAAAAGCCAATATCGCGGGAGCCTAAGGTTGGGCTCCCTGGCGAACACGAATTAGACACGGAGGTTGTAGATGGGACTGCTACTGACGGAGTGGACGAGCTCACTCGTGCTCTCGGGAATCGCGGGCACTCTGATTTTGCTCGCGATGTTCTAAGAATTTATCGGTACACGTTCGGGAGCTTGCACTTCACCGGCTCCCCGTGCCGGTCACCCTCGAGATCGACGTACGCGACGGTCGATTCGTATTCGGTACCGGTGTACGACCAGCCATTCAGGGCTTTGTCGGTTACGACGAGGTGAACGCCGTCGCCTTTGTACTCGACTGGAACGACCATCACCCCCTCGGCGCGCTTTTCGACAACCAGCGAGTGCGCGCGGAGCTCGGAGCCGAACCACTTGATCGCTTCGACATGCGCGAAAATGCGTTTGTCTTGCGCGCGCTTCACGTAGACCCGAATTTTAGGCTTAGCGGGGTTCAGGCCGGGGCTTTTGCATTCCACCAAGGTTTCCATTTGCGCGAAATCAGCAACGGCCGTTTGCGCGGCCAGAACTAAGACCAAAGCCAGAATTCTCATAAAACCCCCTCGTCCCTGCGGTGGGTTTACGAAATTCACCCGGCGAGTGCAAGCACCAAGGCTTCAGTTCGCATTAATGCAAGCTCCGCCTGCGAAGGCAGGTTCACGACGACGCGCGACTCTTTTTCGATTATGCAGGTGCACCCAAGAGTCAATGACACGACACCCAGTACAAGGAATGCCATTGATTAGGCCAACACGGCTGATTTCTTTCCCAGAAACGTCCAGCGTTTATCATGTCTTAAGGGACACTTCGAACCTTTGGACTAAAGCCTTGAGAGTGGTATAGAATTATCTCAATTTAGACTTCCCGAGTTCCGGAATTTGTCAGTTACAAAGTGCCTTGACAGTGGGTTGTCTCAAAGCGAGCCAAACCGAGCAGGTGGATGAATTTCCGAGCATAATATTAAAATGCAGAATCTAACCTCGAAATCATCAAGACCTGTGACCGAATTCCCGAAACGTAAGTATATGAAAACATCCATGTTTCGTTATCTGTTTGCAGCCTTGTTTCTGATCGCCGCACCTTTCGCCGGCGCCTCCGAAGACGTGAATGAAAATCCGCTCACGGCGACAGTTCGGCTCGAGCCTAGCCGCCTGCAACCCGGCGCGAACGGAACTCTCAAGATTGCAATCGAGCTCGCGCCCCACCACAAAGCTTACACCGACATGTTCAAACTCCGCTGGGTCGGCCCTGATACGGTCAAGCTCGGCACGCACAAGGTCTCGCCCACTTTCAAATTCACCGACAAGTTTTCAAAGAAGGAGCGCGAAGCGGTCAAAGACAAATCCGAAATGACCGCCGCACTTGAAATTCCCGAAGGCTTCACTTTGGGCGAGCACAAAGGAACGGTCGAGCTGACCTACCAGGCCTGCTCCGAGGAGTATTGCCTCTTTCCGAAAACGTTGAATCTCGACTTCCCCTTCACGGCCGCGGCCGTCGAAACGAAAGCCGCTCCGCCGCCGCAAGCTTCAGCTCCGGCGACGAGCTCCGGCAGCGCGTTCGACAAAGCGCTCGAGCGCGGGCTGTTCTTCACGTTTCTCTTCGTGTTTCTCGCTGGCGTGGCCACGTCGCTCACGCCATGCATATTCCCGATGATCCCGATTACCCTTGCGGTGATCGGGGCCAAAACTCAGGGCCAGACCAAAGCGCGCAGCTTCATGCTGAGCCTCGCCTACGTATTCGGTATTGCGATCACCTACGCCATGCTCGGCGTGGTAGCCGCGAAAACCGGCGCGCTCTTCGGTGCGATGCTCGGAAACGTCTACGTCGTCTCCGCGATAGCCATGCTTTTCGTCGCGATGGGACTCAGCATGTACGGCGTATTTGAGTTGCGCGTTCCCGCGTTCATCGGCGACCGCCTGAGCTCGACCAAAACGGAGCGCGGCTTCAAAGGCGCGTTCGTTACGGGTCTCATCGCCGGCATCGTCGCAAGCCCCTGCGTGGGCCCCGTCCTGGTGAGCGTGCTCACGTACGTCGCCCAAACTCAAAATCTCGTGCTCGGCTTTTTCTTGCTCTTCACGTTCGCTTTGGGTGTCGGGCAGCTGTTCCTCGTGCTCGGAACATTCAGCAGCCTCACGCAAAAACTCCCGCGCTCAGGCGGCTGGATGGACGGCGTGAAATTCATGTTCGGCACCACCATGATCGCCATGGCCCTTTACTACCTGTACCCGGTCGCGAACCCGCGCGTGTTCGCCTCGCTCGTCGCGATCGCGCTGATCCTGATCTCGAGCGCGTACGGCGCGTTCGACGGAGCCGCCCAGCTCGAATCGGCCACTCAGCGCATGCGTAAGGCCATCATGCTCACGATGTTCGTCATTGGCGTCGGGTACAGCTTGAAAGCCGTTTTCGGCCCCGAGCTGATGAGTCTTCCGATGGTCGCACAGGGCGGCCAAGGCGCCCAATCCGGCGAAACTTACGCGAAACTGAACTGGCAAGACTACTCCGACGAGAAGATCGAGAAAGCCCGCGCCTCGGGTCAGCCCGTCATTATCGATTTCTGGGCCGACTGGTGCGCAGCCTGCAAGGAGCTCGAACACATCACCTTCGTCGATCCGCGCGTGCAAGACGAGAGCAAGAAGTTTTTGCTTCTCAAAGTGAACGCCACGACCGACAGCGAAGAGATTCAGCGCCTGAAAAAGGTTTATCGCGTCGTCGGCCTGCCGACGATGATCTTCATCACGGCCTCCGGCGAAATTCAGTGGGACAACACTCTCACCGGTTTTGAAGACGCCGACGCGTTCTTGCGACGCATGAGCAAAGCTCAGGGCCTCGAGCGCGTGGTCGGCTCCGAAACCGCGACCGCGGCTACGGCCAATTAACCGCGCTTCAGCTTCGCCAGCTCCTTGCGCGCTTCTTGAAGCTCGTTGGCCGCTTTGTATAACTCGATTTCTTGATTTTCTACCACGCGCTTGAGCTGGCTCAGCCGGTTCTCGAACGTGCGCACGACTTGATTGTGTTTCTCGATCAGCTCGGCGACCTTGACGTCGACCCGCGCGCCGCTCAAGGCCTTCGTCGTCAATGATGTGAGCCGCTTTTGAAAATCCTCGATGAAATTCGCTTGCCGTTCTTCGAGCAGCTTGATTTTCACCGCGAGGCGCTCCGTTCGCAGGGCCATGATGCGCGAGATTTCGTTGAGCTGATCGGCGACCATTTGAAATCGCTCTTCAATTTTGCGCGCGTCCAAGTATGGTTTCGCGCGGGCCTCGGGCGCCCGCGAAGGGGCCGGGGCCGACTCGACGTAATCAACCAACCGGCCTCTCGAAGGTTCCTGAGGCTGTAAGATCTGCGCAGGCGGCGCGCTCGATCGCTGGTTATGTTCAATATCGATAAAGTCGAGTTCGCCGAGGGCGGAGTCGCCTAAGGACGATTTGGGGCGCGGCCGGTCCTTTTCCATGACACCTATCTTATCCAAATTTCAGGAGAAATTTCATATCTTAATGCCTTGCGTCTTA
>DASUEL010000631.1:0-3429 GCA_036275095.1 Bdellovibrionales bacterium | reverse complement strand
CGGGGCCAACTGGAACTTCGTGATACTCGGTTTGTACTGGGCCTGTGTGGTCACCGGTTTCGTTTACATTCAGCCGCGCCTGCGCGTTCTCGATACCAAATCACCGCGGCTGAATCGTGCCATCACCGTGCTGTCGGTGATCGCGACTTTTCACGTGGTGGCTCTCGGCTTTCTGTTTTTCAGAAGCGAGTCGCTCGCGCAGATCTCGGGTATGCTCGGAAGCCTGGCCTCCGGCGCCTTCGAGCTGACAACGCTCGCCAGCTCGAGCGTTTGGGCCTACTGCTTTTTCGTGGCGCCTTTGCTCGCGATGCAGATCGGCCAACAGCGCTGGAACGATCTTGAGTTTCTCGTCCGGCTGAGCCCAAGGGTTCAATACGCGTGCTTGATATCCGCGCTTTACCTGGCTTTTCTGACTTACTTGATGAGCCCGGCGAGCTTGAAGTTCAGCCGTGAGTTCATTTACTTTCAATTTTAGGCGGTCTTGCCATGGAACCGGTATCTGATTCACGATTTTTCGATTTCTCGGGGCTGCGGGCCGTATGGCGATTTTTCGGCGCGGAAAGCCTCGCGCTCGCCGCGGGCATGGCCGCCGTTGCCGCGCCGTTTGTTTGGCTGTTCACCGGAAAGAACGAACCCAGCCTGCTGAAATATCTCATCGCCCAGTCGGCGGTGATCGCTCTGGCGTTCATCTTCGCCAAGCGGCAGCGCGCCTACTTGGCGATCTTCATCGCGGTCTTATTCGGCGGCTTTTTCGCGGGAGAGTTATTTTTTCGGCTGACCTACTTCGGCCCGCGCGGCGTGCGCTTCGGCGAAGTTTCGCCGGCGAACCCGCTCGACCGTCTCAGCCGCGCTCCGGCCGCCTCCGATACCGTGACCGGCTATGGGCCGGGCTCATTCTATTACAAGGGCGGCCTGACGACGCTGAATGCCGCCGGTTTCAGAGGGCGGGAGCATGCGATACCGAAGCCGCCGGGCTCCTTTCGGATCGCCGCTTTCGGCGCCTCGTTCACCATGGGCGCTGGAGTCGACGACGGCGAGACGTGGCCGGCGAAACTCGAAGGCAAGCTCAACGCGGATCCCGCTCTGGCTTCAGGAGGACGCACTTTTGAGGTGCTCAATCTCGGTCTTTCCGCGGCCAACTACGGCAGCATTCTCTATCTGATCACCGATTATTTACCCGCGCTGAAGCCCGACCTCGTCGTGATTGAAAATCTTCCGGCACATTGGGACAGCAGCTACCTGTTTCGCGGAGAAAACTCGAATTTGTCGTGGGAGAAGCTGACCGCCCTCGACCCGCTGAAAGTCCCGGTGAGAAAACGTGAGGTCCCCGGCGGCGCTCGTGCGATCTTCACGCTCGGCTGGGTCAACTTTTTCGCCAATTCGTTCTTTTTGGCGAACACGACCCGCCAGTTCTACCACGGAAACGCGATCATAAAGTCGGAGCCGGCGCTCCCGACGTTCGACCAGGCGAATCTGTTTTTCGAGGCGTTTCGAAGCGCCGCGCGCCCGGCCCCCGTCGCTCTCGTATTGCTGCGACAGCCCGGCCTGAGCGAAAGCGGAGCGGCGGCTTACCGCAAGCTCATGCTGTCGTACTGCGAGAACGCCCGTTTCGATTGTATCGATACGTTCGCCCACGATTACGCGCCGATCTACCCCGGTGACAACCACCCCGATCGCGCCGGCCACGAGCGATACGCGACCGAAGTCCACGGGTTCCTTTCACGCAACCTGCCGCGTCTTCATGCCCAGGATCGTCTGCCGGGCAGCGCGCCCGAGCCCGCTGCACGCTGACGGACTGGACCGTCAACTCAGCGGCGCGTTTCACCGAAAAGATAGTGGGACCGACTTACCGGCCCAGCTCACCTCCGAGGACGAGACGTCATATGGAATCCGCAAAGCACGTGAGCACGCGCGACGACCGGATGGACACGATTCGCGGCTTGCTGATCGTTCTCATCACCATGATCCATTACGCGGTCCGCTTCAAAGACCTCAAGCCCCTACTCGTCTTCCGGCACTTCACGTTCGGCCAAGCCGAAGCCTTCTTTTTCATCGCAGGGGTCAGCACCGTGCTCGCGTTCTCCGGAGTCTGGCAGCGGAGCGGGCTTTCGGGTTTGTGGATGCCGGTCTTCCGCGCGATCCGCCGCCTTTACTTCGCGCATGTCTTTTGCGTCTTCGCGACGATCTTCTGTCTGGTGCTCGGAAACAAACTGCCTCTCGACTGGGAAATATTCGACCGCATGGTTGGCGGAGTGTTTCTCCTCTACACGCCGAAACTCACCCGAATTCTCCCTCTGTACCTCATTTTCATGGCCATTAGCCCATTCTTGATTTCGTGGGCCATGCAGGGCCGGGAGCGAATGGTCATTCTGGGCTCCTTCGCCGTCTACTTCGTTTCTCAATTCGTCGATTCGCTTTTTTTGTATAACTTCCTCACGGCCTTTCCGTCGTTGAATCCATACCCATTCCTGCCGTCACACCTGAAACAGGAGACCTCGCTCAACCTGCTGGCCTGGCAGCTCCCGTTCATGCTCGGCCTGGTGGTAGGCGCTCATCGCGTTCGGATCAAGCAATCGCTCTTCGCGGGCGCCGAGCGCCTTCACACGCGGCTGTTACCCTTCGCCGTATTCACGTTTTTCGCGATGGTCACGATCAACAATCAGCTCCTCGACCAAAAGAGCATCGCGCTCGAATTCGACAAAATCAGACTGGCTCCTCTGCGCCTACTGACATCCTCTTTGCAGTATTACATCGTAGGCCTCCTCGCATTCAAATATCCCAACATCTTTCGCCTTGAGCCTTTCGCGCTCATCTGCCGCAACTCTCTTCCGTTGTTCGTCGTACACGTCGTTTATCTGGAGCTCGGAACCGCTATCTTCTCCACACCGCCTCCGACTTGGGTACAGGTCGGCGGGCTCGTGCTGCTACTCGGCATCATCTTTCCGTTGGTCGCGCTCGGCGCCGAACGCCGCCGCAAACGCAAGCGCGCGCAGCAGAGAGCGCTGGCCGAGGCTGAAACAACCAATAGCGCGCTCGACAAGGCCGCTTGAAGATAGGGCAATTTATGAAATCTGATACAGAATCGCGCATGCTACAAAACGTCTTCGATCAGTTTCGCTCTTACTGGCGAGGCAACATCGCCGAAATCGAAAACGACAAGACCCTCATTTATTACGGAGCCGCGCTGGGCTTTTGCCATATCGTGTGCGCGCTCTGGTGGCTCGGCTACCGGTTCCACACCAACACGCCGTGGGCGATGGGCGAATACGCGGTCATGCTTTGGGACCAATCGGGTGTGGCGATCTGCTGGCCCTTTTATCAAAACTGCCAGGACTACAGATTCGCATCCTTAACCGCGATTTTCGTGATCTTTTGGGGCTACCTCGCGTTCTCGATCGTGTCGACGCTCGTCTTCTTCAAAAAAGGAAA
>DASUEL010000630.1:0-2933 GCA_036275095.1 Bdellovibrionales bacterium | reverse complement strand
GGTTGAGCGAGCGCTCGGTACTCTGGGACGGCAGGCCTCTGAATGTCGACCCCCACGAAATCGCCCACGTATTGGCCAGATTGGGTCACGTTAAAGAGAGGAATTTATTGGCCGGCTCGGAATATCTCCTCGCCCCGATTTTAACACCGGAGTTGTGCCAGCAAATTCACTCATCTCCTTACGTCAAACCCATCGGGCCGGCTTCAAAAGAATAGACTATCGGCTGACATTCAAGACCTTGCGGGTCCTAATCCGCGCTAGCGCCTCCAAATGCGCCACCCGCCTCATTCGAGGCGGCCAGTCCTGCGACTAATCTTACGTCTCAAAATGACCCAACTCCAAATCCAGGAACCAGGACCGCGAGGGCCAATCCAACGGCTCTCCTCCGGGCACGTGCGCTGCACTTCTTGAAGTCGTCTGCTCACTACAAGGAGTACGAATATGATCGGTGCAATCAGATCCAGCGCGGCTGCGGCGATTTCAGAATACAAGCGCGTCGACGCTGAGGGTGAACAGGGGATTTCGGTCGACCTCACCGGCGAAGACAATCCCGCTTATGTCGTGAACATATCGCGAGAGGCGCTGGAGGCGCTTGCCCGGTCGCAAAACCAACCTGCACAGGAGGAATCATGAAGCTCACCCACGCCCTATTACTGACGCTCGCCTTGTTCGTCATGGCTTGCGGCCCCACACCCGCTGCCAACGTCATGAGCACGAGCGATGACGAAGCCATTGCTGAAATCACGGCGACGGTCGTCACGGAATGAAAACACTGACTCACCCGATTTTGGAGGAACGTATGAAAACTATTTTGATGTTTTTGATCATCTCAATCCTGTTTGGCGCTCAAAACGCCTACGCCGTTTTGCCGGCGGAAGCCGTCACGAGCCTGAAGCTGTACATCCACGGAATCTACACGACGAGCGACGCTCAATGCGAAAAGAGCCTAAAAGCCACGATGCCTCTGCGAGCCACGCCGGTCGAAACGGACTTTTTGCAGAGTCCGTCTCTCGGCGCCGGTAAAGTACCAAAGAGCATTCGCTGCGTGATCATCATCGCCGCGAACAAGTTCGAAGTGGCGATCGCGCCCGGCAATTACACGTCGACGACCGTCGACTCCAGCGGTGTCGCACGCAGTGACTCGGTTTGCAACGCGGGTAAGAACATCACGGGCGGCATCTCCATGAGCAGCTCGACGGTCACGTGGATCCCCGAGATCAAAACGGCGGTCGAAGCGCTCGGGCTTACGGCCCCGGTTGGCGGGACGATGAATCTCGACGACGTGTTTCCGATCTATCTGAGCACGGATTCGAAATGCGAGGTAAACATCTACACCGATTCGCAGGTTCCGGCCTGCTGGGACGCAGCGAACAACGTGAGCACGTCGAACCCGATGGCTCCTCCGGCAGGGCCAGAGTCGACCACCGCCGGAATCAAACTCGAACAACCCGCCAACAAGTCGAGCTATCAATTCTATACCGACACGTCGAAATTCGTGGGAGCCGATCGCTGGGGCGCGGGCCCTGACGGCATCATGGGTAACGGCGACGACAACGTCGGCTGCGGCGATGGCGTACCGAAATGGGGGTTCCGATGAAAAATTTAATTTTGTCAGCACTCAATGCCCGATTCTCAGTAACGGCCGTCGCGTTGAGCGCGGTGTTAAATTCCGCCTGCAATGCGCCCGGTGATGACCACGAAGGCACCGGGCCCAGCGAGAGCGCCGCTCCGATCGAGTTCACTGAAACGCACGCCACGCAAGAAGGCACGTATTACGGAAGCCACGACGAGCGCAGCCGTACGATCACGTTCAATCACAATGCGGATTCGATCGAGTGCTCGCACGACGGCGGGTTAACTTACGGACCGTGTGAGTCCCAGAGCTCGGCGGTCTGGACCGTCGACGACTACAACTCGGGGCGTGAGCTCAAAGTGAAGTTCGTCAAGGCCGGAACGGCCGAACGGATATTCAGTTACACGCCCAAAACCGCCAAACCGAATCTTCAGTTCGAGACTTGCAGCGCCGTCGTATCGAGCAACGAGGATTTCGACACGTTCAGCACCAGAGTCGATGCGACGAAAACGAATCCGGTGATTTGCCTCGAGGAGGGAATCGAGATTTCGGATCTGGGTGGCCAGTGGTCGATCGCGGTCGCAGCTATGAACGCGAAGATCGTCGGAACCGCAATGAATCCCCCGAAATTCATTTCAACCGGCGGTGTCTTCTCGATTCATAGAGGACTATCGCTCTCGAGAGTCAAACTGCGGGGCTCCGTCTACTTTCAGGTTCCGGCGGTCGCGCAGACGTCCTCGTTCGACCATGTCGAAATCGTGGAGCCCGCCCTCGACGGAATCTACATGCAGTCGGCGCACACGCTGACACTCAGAAATTCGAAAGTTACGGCGTACGGGAATGCCGTGAATATGAACGGCGGAGCCGCCGCACGGCCTACACTCATCGTCGAGGATTCGCTTCTTCAATCGGAGAACAACATGGTGATGTGGCTGCCGATGGCGTTGGCGGTGACAATCCGGCGCTCGACCGTGCAGATGCTGGCCGATATCGCCTACCCGGCGATCGGAATCGGCACGGGCGCGCACTCGATTCCGCTGGTGCTGGAAGACTCGACGATTGAAACGGCGTTCGACGGCCTTTGGATTTGGTCCCCGGTCACGATCCAGGTCGACGGCACGGTTTTTCGGCACGTCGGCCAATCGAACGACGGAACCGTGTTCAGAGGACAGGGCGGCTCGGGCCTCGTCATCAATTCAACCGAGAACAATAACGTGTTTTGCAGCGTGGGCTACGATCCGACTTGGATGACCTGGACGCAATTTTCGCAAATCGTCTGGGCCTATTCGGGGAGTTTCGATCTCGGGCTCCACGAGCTCAGCCAGTGTCAATGAAACGCGGCACGGAGGAATTCCATATG
>DASUEL010000629.1:0-5510 GCA_036275095.1 Bdellovibrionales bacterium | reverse complement strand
GCAGGTACGGAGCCGTCTGCGCCACGCCTCGCAAGGTCGGGGTCTTGAATAGACGCCGGTCACGAAAGCGACCTGAAGCCTCTTCGCGTCCATAGTCGGTCGTGCAGGTGAAGCCGGTGAAGTGGAAAGACTCGTCGGTGTAATTTCCGCCGTTGTGACAGCCCACACAGCGCGCCTTTCCGTGGAAGAGCACGCGTCCGCGGATTTCGGATTCGTTCAAAGCCGAGCGGTTACCCGCTTCAAACTGGTCGACGCGGGAGTTGCCGAGGAGCTGCGCGCGCTGAAAGCTCGCGAGCGCTTTAGCGAGATTCGACGTCGTCACGCCGGAGCCGTAAACGCGCCGGAACTCCTCCGCGTAACCGGGGTCGGCCTGCAAGCGGCCGACGGCCTCGGTGACCGGTAGGTTCATCTCCTCGGGGTTGGCGATCGGTACGAGCGCTTGTTCTTCGACGCTGTTCACGCCGCCTTCCCAGAATTGCACGGTTGAGAACGCGCGATTGAAGATCGTAGGCGTGTTTCGCCTCAGCGTCTTGCCATTGAAGCCGAGCGCGCGCGGGCGGCCGTCGGCGAAACCGAGCTCGGGGCGGTGGCACGTGGCGCACGACATATCGCGATTGAGCGAAAGAATCGGGTCAAAGAATAAGCGCTCGCCGAGCGCCACGGCGGCCGTGTTCGGAACGTTTGATGCCGGCACGCGCAGCTCCGAGCTGCGAAGGCCCAGCGGGAGCGGCCGGTCCATCGACGCGAATTGGTCGGCTACGCTGACGAACGCCGATGCCCGAATCTCGTCGGGCTCGCGCACCGTGTTTGATACCTTCACTTCGTCGATGCGAAAAAGCGCCACGTTGGTGTCGGGCCAAAGCGGCGTGGTCTGTTCGCCGGGGCCGATCACGAGAGGCGACGAATCGGGCGCGAGCGGCGCCGCTTCGAACTGCACCTCGGCCTCAAGGCGGCCGCGCATGTAAACTCGCAGCTTGCCGTCGGCGGGATTGAAGGTGAACGCGAGGTGGGTCCACTTTTCGAAATTGCCGATGAGGCCCGAGCGGCGGCGGGCGGTGGTGCCGTTCGGAAGCCGCAAGTTCACGCTGACCTGAATGGGCCCGCCCTCTTCGGCGACGATGTCGAACTGCCGGCCCTTGCGTATCAGATAGCGATAGCGGTTCGGCTCGTCGCCGCTCATGTTGACTTCGCGGCGGGCCCAGAGCTCGACTGAGAGGCCTTTGTCGAAGCCGGCGAGGCTCGCCGAGTGCGCGACTTCGACGCGGCCCTTGTCGGTGAAGTAGATCGCCTGGCCCGTGCGGCCGATGTTTCCGTCGAAGCCATTGTACTCCTGCGGAAACGCGGCCCCATTTTTCAGCGTGCCGTGATTCATGTAGGGCGAGGTATCGGGCGTGCGATTCGTATGAACCTTGTTTTCCATTCTGGGTTTTTCCCAGAACCATTTCACTTTTTCACGCGAGACGAGCTCGTTCATTCGCAAGAAGAGAACGTAGTTTCCGTCCATGGCGTCCTCGAACGAGACCTCGGAATATTCGCCGCGCACGTTGCCGATCAGGCCGTAGGACGGCCGGCGGGCCGTGTAGGGGAGCGGGAATCGCTCAACTTCGCGGAACGCTTCCCACATCGTGCCGAACTGCGTGATGCCGCCGGTGAGTGTGCGAATGGTCGGAAGCGCGTTTTCGGCGTTGCGGTCGGGGTTTGCCGAGCCGTCGATGAGCTTCATCGTGTAGTTGGTGTAGCGGCCGATCACTGCAAAGCCTCCGCGCAAAGTGCGCTCGCTCCAGCGGTTCTCAGGGCAGTTCGGGTTGGCTTCGTGGCAGCCGGCGATCGTCGATGTGTGAAAGACTTCGGTGCCGTCGAGGCTGATCCAAGGGTACGCGCCCCAATATTTCTCGCCCTTCGCGTAAATTTGCCCGTTCATGTCCCGCAGCGGTTTCTTCGCGATCGGGTAATGCTCGTGAATCGGCAGGCCGTCGATCAGCTTGTTGCGGTCGACGTGGTAGAGATCGTTGATCGAGCGCGGCTCGGACCAGCCGTCGGCCGCGCCGTTCTTCGTGTTGTAGGAGTACGTGATCACGAGAATGTTGCCGTCGTTCTCGGGGCTGCCGTTGTAGACGAGAAGCCGCCCGTCGCCTGAAATCGACGGCTCGAGCCCGCGGATGAGTTTGCCGCCCACGGTTCTCATGTCTTCAAACTCGCTCGTCCAGCGCGCATCGGCGATATAGGCGTCGCCCGTCTTCGGCCGGCCGACGATGATCTGCCCGCGCCGCATCTGCATGCGCAGGTCCTCGGGGATGACCGGCGCGATGATGTACACTTCGTAAGTTTCAAAGTCGCCGTTGCGGTCGGGCTCTCCGTTGCGGTTCGAGCGAAACGGGTTTTCCTGAAAGCTCGTATTCGGATAAAGGCCGATGTGCACGTGCCGCGGATTCTCTTCGTGCTCGAGCCACTCGAAGCCGTCGGAAAGCGCGCCTTGATTGAAATCCGGGTAGCCTTGAGCGTCGGTGGTGAGCCGCTCGGGTCTAAAAACTTTGAGCCACCAGCCGAGCCGGCCGTTTTCGTCGTGGTTGTTGAGCAAGAAGACACGGCCGTCCCACGTGTTGCCGTTGAAGCCGCCGACCGGCAGAAGTACGTCGCGCGAAGGAAGGCTCGAGGCTCCGAGCATGGGAGCGAACGAGTACGACTCGGTGGCCGAGCACGTGTCGGGCTGGACGGGCGGGCGCACGGGTTTTTCGGTGATTGGAACCTCGGGTGTAACCACTGCGGATGAGGAGGACGGCGAGCTCCCACCCGAGCAGCCGGCGCACACGACCAAAGACGTAATCAACGAGGCAAAATTGAATTTTTTCATGGAGTCAGGATAGCGCCATTCCCGCGGACAATCCTCGCGCGCGAAAATGGGTCCAGCTAAATCTGGACTGAACTATCGGACAGGGATGTAGGCCCGTGACCTCACGATGCGATTCATTCGCACGATTTTCGCGCGAGATTCGGCGTTGAGATGAATGAGCTCGACGCCGCAGCCGCGCGGGCCCGCCATTTCGCGGAAGCGCCGCGCCCACCGTATCACTCCGACACCGCGGAAGTTGCTCGAGGGCGCGTCGTAAAAATCAAACTCGAATTCGATTATGGTGCCGGCGGCCGGGGGCTCGTGATCGAGCGCCACGAAAAAACCGCCGCTCCCAATATTGAACAAACCGGTGTTGAGTGCGGAAGTCAGCGTGCTCCAGCGGAACAACATTCGTTTCACGGGTTGCCGGAACACCGGCGGCGCGCGCCACTTTTCTGCGGGCGGCGCGATCGCGGTTTCAATCGCGCGAAATAGCTCCGGCGGCCGGAACGGCTTGTTCAACATCGCGCGCGCGCCGAGGGCGTAGGCTCTCAGGACCGAAAGGTCGGAGTGGCCGGTCATGATCACGAATGGAGTCGGCTCTTCCGCCTCGGCGGCCTCCTCGAGCAGGTGGAGTCCGTCCTTTCCCGGCATGCGCAAATCGCTCAAGACGAGCGCGACCTGGCGCTCGCGCAACAGGCTCGAAGCCGTGTCGCCCTCCGGCGCCTCGAGGGCTTCGAAACCATTACGGTTGAGGCAACGCGCGATTGCCTCGCGAAGATCTCGATCGTCCTCGACCACCAAGATGGGAGAGCCCTGCAATTCCATGAATCTTAGTTTACCGCGACCCTGGTCGTGTAAAAGCTCCAACCCCTCGAAAAGGGGCGTCTAAACCGACTTCTAAAGGGCTGCAAACCGTCCCCTAATAATCGGTCTCGTTTTGAGACACTCGATGTGTTGGAGCAAAATGGCACCTCTTCCAAATTTTCCAGGCTCGCTGCTTCGGGGCGCGCGCGTAATTCTCCGAACTCGGTGCTCTTTTGACTCCGATACTGCGCCGCTCGCGGTGGAACGCACGTTGCACAAGGGGATCGCGTCGATAACGCTGAATTCGCTCCGGCGAATTCTCCAAATAAACAAGGGGTATTCCATGAAACGCCTGCTTCCGCTCGTTGCTCTCAGTCTGCTCGCCGTCGGTTGTGATGATCTCGATGGAGTGATCTCCGTCCGCTCGAGCCTCAAACTCAAAACCAAAAAAGAAACGATCACGCTGACCCAAGGCAGCCACTCCGCCAAAATCGACGTCGATCAAGGCGATCGTGAAATCGAAATCAAAGTGAAAAACGCCCAAGGCAAAACGCGCGAAGCCAAAGTGAAGATCCCGGCCGGCATGGTCATTCCGTCGTATTCGGGAAGTTTCGCGATCGCCTCCACTCAGTCGGGTCAAGACTTCGACATGCGCGGCGAGATCGACACCGACGTCGACGTCGGCCCTTCGC
Organism: Bdellovibrionales bacterium; assembly: GCA_036275095.1. Classification (GTDB taxonomy): domain Bacteria; phylum Bdellovibrionota; class Bdellovibrionia; order Bdellovibrionales; family DASUEL01; genus DASUEL01. The sequence goes on along the minus strand of DASUEL010000629.1, from coordinate 1,181 downwards.
AATACGGCACGCAAACTTGCACCTATTACGATCGCGAGCAAGTTCGCTACGAATACTGGGAGACCCTGCCTGACGGCAGAAAGGTTCGCCGCACCGGTTGGCGTTGGGAAACCGTCACCCGCTATGGCGATCAAGAGATTCGCTATCACAACAAGCATACGACCGTGACCGGCAAAGCCGAGTTCAAAAGCCCCGGTGGTGCCGAACTGCTTGCGACGTTTTCGGGAAGCCGGTCGTGGAGCGAGACGATCAACGAATACACCGGCCCCTGCCGCCGCCGCTTTGGCCACGGCGGCTGGGACCACGACGACGGCTGGCGCCGCCGCTGGTAAGATCAGGTACACCGCCCGCTTCGCAGGAAGCGTTCCGGCAAATTCAGGCACGGCCTCCTTCAGGTCGTGCCTTTTTTTTGCGCCGCTCACCGCAAAGTGAACGGCGCACTTTTTATTTCGGCCAGTCGCGGGCTAGACTGAGCGGGTGAGAAACGTAGAAGGCGATAGAGGTATGTTCGAGCGGCTCGCGCGGAGGTATCGCACTCCCGAATCGGTGCAAGCTTTCGTTCGGCGGCTCACATACAACAAGAAAAATACGATGCGCTCGGCACTGGGCGTGCTCAAGCAGGGCGAGGCTCACTGCCTCGAGTCGGTCTTCGTCGCGGCGGCCATTCTCGAGCGACATGGTCATCCACCGCTGGCGATGTGTCTCGACAGCGCCGATCACGTCAATCATGTGATTTTCATTTTTCGGGAGCGTGGCCGCTGGGGCGCGATCGGCCGTTCGCGCGAGCCGGGTCTGCACGGGCGCGCCCCCGTTTTTCGCTCGCTACGTGATCTCGCGTGGAGCTATGTCGACCCATACGTCGACGATACGGGCGGCCGCTTGGTCGGCTACTCGATATCGAACTTGGACGACAGCGGGAGCCCCTGGCGAGTGGCGGCGGGCAATGTCTGGAAGTGCGAGCGCTACGTTTTGGGATGCAAGCTCAGAAGCCTTCGCGCGAGCGCCGCCCGGCATCGAAAATCGCTGCGTGAGTTTCTGAACGGCGGCCATATTCCGCGTGACTACTGGTGGTGAGCGTTCGTACTCTTAGCCCATGGAAGCAGCGACCGAGTTCTGGAAGAAGTGCAGCGCCTGCAAAAAACCGATCGCATACCGCGCGAAATACTATATCTGCAGCGTTT
>DASUEL010000628.1:0-3394 GCA_036275095.1 Bdellovibrionales bacterium | reverse complement strand
CCGAAAACGCGGCAACAAGCGCGAGAATCGGCGCGCTCACCCGCGCGAGGCTGAAACCCGCGCTAAATAATGCCGTCAGCTCATTGGTCCGTCCCATCGACATCAGCGTAAACAGCGTTCCAACGAGGCAGGCCACCGGGAGCATTTGATAAACGATCGTCGGCAGTGAATATCCATAATAGGCAATCAGAACCGAGCCCGGGACCGTCTCCTGCACGCTCAGTGCCGTCGTGTCCACCACCACATACAGAGTCACGAAAACCGCAAGCCCTGCGGCGAAGAAGCCCAAGAAGAGTTTTGCGATATACCGATCGATCAACGTCAGCACGAATCCACGATAGCACGAATTGCTATATGTCTTGACTGGGGTTTTTAATAATCGTTAACTAAAACCATGGCATTACGCGTCTTGTTGGCCGATGAAAGCGCGACCATCAAAAAGGTCATGCAGATCTCTTTGCAGGATTTTGCCGTCGAAGTGCGTGCCGTTCAAATGGGCCTCGATGTCCTGCAAGTCGCCCAGCAGTTCAAGCCCGACATCATCTTCGTCGACATTCTTCTCCAAAAAAAGAACGGCTATGACGTCTCCCAAGAGCTCAAGCGCGATCCGCAAACTCGCGCGATTCCGGTCGTGCTCATGTGGAGCGGCTTCATGGAAGTCGACAACGCGAAGATCAAAGCCTCCATGGCCGACGATCAGCTCGAAAAGCCTTTCGATGCCGATGCGCTTCGGGCCCTGATCACGAAACTCGTTCCGAAGACGAAAGCGCAAAATCTGGCGGCACATCTCGATTTTCCCGAGACGACCCGACTCGAAAACACGCAAACTCAGACTCAAACAAAGACGACGGTTCTGACGAAAACAAGCGCGATCGGCATCGAGCGCATTCAGGCTCCCCGCCCCGCGAAAGTTCCCGAGCCGCCTCCACCGCCGCCGCCCATCGTGAGCCCCGAACCCGAAGCCGGCGAGTCGACGTGGTCGATGGACAGCTTTGAAGACCTAAGCGATTTCAGCGCGGGCAAGCCCGCTGACGACTCCGAAGAGTTCAAACGCGTGCCTCTAAACGCGCTCGAGAGCGAAAACGACTCGACCAAATCCGGCTTCGGCGAAGCCGGCGAAGGCGAGCTCGAGCTGGGCGATTACTCCTCGGCCGAAGAAGACAACTGGATCCAAAAAGATCTGAGCAGTTTCAAAGTCGACATTCCCGAAGGCGACGAGGAGCCGATCGCTCTCGATTTCGACGTCAACGATGATGAGCTCGAAAACATCATCAATACGCAGACAAAGCCGATGTCACGAATCGACGCCAGCCGCGCGGCAGCCGCCAAGGCGGCCAAAGCCGCGCCCGTGGCCCGTGAGGGGGCACGAAGCGCCTCACCTGCCCAGTCCGCAGCCGCGCAGATTCAGCCTCTCAGCAAAGAAGAGATCGAGAAGATCGTGCGCGAGCAGAGCGCTGAAATCATTCGCCAGCAGAGCGCCGAGATCATCGAAAAGGTCGTGCGCAAACTCGTGCCCGACATCGCCAGCCAGCTCATCAAAGAAGAAATCCGCCGGCTTCTCGACGAGACCCCATGAACATCGACCAGCTGATTGAAGCCGCTTTTCTCGAGGATCTCCCCTCGGGCGACATCACGACCGATGCGCTCGAGCTCGGACCCGTTCCGGGGCAAGCCCGGCTGCTGGCGAAAGAAGATCTCGTTCTCTCCGGCCGCGAAGTCTTCGAAAAATGCATCCGCTACCAAGAGCCCGAGGCCGAATTGAAATGGCTTTTCGACGACGGCGACATGTGCCTGAAGAACCAAATCATCTGCACCATCAAAGGTGATTTCGCCAAACTCCTAAAGGCTGAGCGCACGGCGCTCAACTTCATCGGCCATCTGTCGGGAGTCGCGACCCTCACGCGTTGCTTCGTTCAAAAGGTGGCCCACACGCAGACGAAGATCCTCGACACCCGCAAGACTCTACCCGGCTACCGGGAGCTCGAGAAAAAGGCCGTCGCCGACGGCGGGGGCCAAAACCATCGCTTGAATCTCAGCGACAAAGTCATGATCAAAGACAACCACATTGCCGCGGCCGGCGGCATTACATCCGCGGTCGAGAGAGTCCGCGCGAAGGGCCACAAGTTCATCGAGGTCGAAGCGCGAACACTCGAAGAAGTCGATGAAGCCGTCAAAAACAAAGTCAGCCAGATTCTGCTCGATAATATGTCGGTCGAAACCATGAAGAAAGCCTTGCAACTCATCCCGCGCGACATTAAGACCGAGGCCAGCGGCAATATGACCATTGACCGCGTCGCGGCCGTCGCCGAAACCGGCGTGAACTTCATCAGCGTGGGCGCACTGACTCATTCAGCGCCCAACGCCGATATCAGCATGAAGATCGAGTGGCCGCTCAGGAGGTGACTCATGAGCAACACGCCGAGCATCGGCGCCTGGACCGGCGAGTGGGCCGAGCGCAATCGAATTCCGGTTGAGTATTCAAAACAAATCGGCAGCACGAATTCAGCGGCAAAAGACAGCCGCAAAAAAGGAACCTTTCTCCTCGTCACCGATCACCAGACGCAGGGCCGCGGGCGCGGGGGCAACACGTGGACCGACGCGAAACCCGGCACCTGCCTCTTGTCGTCATGGGTATTCACGTTACAGGCGCCGGTGCAGCCGATCGCGGCGCCTCTGATCGGGCTCGCGCTTTACGAAGCGGCACAGCAGGTGTGGCCCGAGCTCGACTGGAGCGTGAAAGCTCCGAATGATCTGTATTTGCTAGACAAAAAAATCGCCGGTCTCTTGCTTGAAACCGTCAGCGTCGGAGCTGAACATCGCTTCGTGGCCGGGCTCGGAATGAACATCGCCGCACATCCCGACGTGCCCGGCGCCGGGCCCATCGATGAGTACGCCCGCGAACCCGTTTCGAAGGATCAGTTGCATGGGTTTCTCGACCACTGGTGGCTCCAGCTCCAAAACGCGCTGCCACACATCACACACTCGGTGATGCCGTTCGAGAGCACGTGCCAGCTGCTGGTGGCGCTCAATCGGTATCCCAAACTCGAAAAGAAATTCGACGAAGTTCAGCCCGACGGAAGCCTCCGTACGGGCCACCATGTTACGCCTTGGACCGCGCTCTAGCCTGCCTACGCGGACTTCAGAAGCGGCGGTCGATCATCGGAACGCAGGCCTTCGCCGTTTGGCGATTGCAGCCTTCGGGGCCGTCGGAGCGGCAGTAAGAACGTGCCTCCGTTTTCCATACGCGCGCGGTTTCACAAGACGGTTTCAGCGGTATCTGCGGGACAGCGACATCAAGGGCCGGAGGGGCGATATAACCGCTTCCAGGCGCAGGCTGCGTGACGACGGCCGTGCCCGGCGACTGAATCGCGACTTTCTGAGTCGGGTCCGCCGG
>DASUEL010000627.1:0-5501 GCA_036275095.1 Bdellovibrionales bacterium | reverse complement strand
ACCGCCCAGGCGAAATTCGCATTTTGATAGATTCTCGCGCGCTGAAATACGGACTGGGGCGCTTTCGCGAGACACTCTTTCACGAGCTCGGCCATTTGATTTTCGAGTTTTATATGGCGAAAAATTCGCGCGCGTTCGCCCGATATTTGGAAACCCTGAGCGCCACCAAAGACGCAACACTCGAACCGGGGAGCCTCGAACGGGAGCGCCTCCGGCTCGCGGAGCTTGCCTTGGGCAAAGCGGTTTCCGCAGGCTATCACGAGCTCGTGGCCGACGTATTTCGCGTCACCTTTCTCCAGGAGCCGGGCGGCCAAAGCTCACGTGATTTTCGCAAGATGACCTCCCGGGTTTCGGAGCGCCTGGCGCAGGACGAACACACTATCCTTAACCCCACGCGGGCCTATCTCTGGCGCCGGTGGCTTCGCTCGCGGCTGACCGATTCCGAGGCGGGCGCCCAGACTCTGCGCGCGCTCCTCGAGGAGTCGGCCCGCCGAATGGATGAGCTTTTCGACGCCAATTCGGCCTCGTTTGAGGCGGCGACCGCCTACCGCTTCGATATGGCCCTCGAGAATCAGATCCTAATCGATAGGCTGGAGCGACGAAAGCTCAATGAAAATCAGAACCGGAGGACCCCATGAAAAAGCTGCTGTTGGGCGCGCTCGCCGCGATGACTTTGACCTCATCCGCGCTGGCCCAAGAAAACGTGAAACCGAAGACCCGGAATCCGCGCCTTTCAGAGGCGCTCCTCGAAGCGATTCAGGCCAGTCCCTCGATTGAGGCGGCCGAAGCCTCTCTCGGCGCGCTTCGCGCCAGCCGCCTGAGCGTGCTCTTGAGCCTCGGTTCATTCAATTTCTCGAAGACGAACAACTTCGGAAAAGTCACGACCGAAGGACTGATTCTTCCGGGAAACTCCAGCCACCAGCAAACCGGCGTCAGTGTTACGATTTCGCCCGCCGCGATTTGGGCCTTCAAAAAGCTAGGCCCCACCGTGAAGGCGCAGGAGATGACGCTCGCGGCCCTTCGCCAGGACATCGCACTTGAGCTCGCGAAAGTCTGGCTCGATTTCTACAATGCGAGCGGCACGGCGTACGGGTTGAAACAGGTCCTGAAGTCGATCGAAACCTACGCAAAAAAGATCGAAGAGAGCGACAGTCCGACCAAGGAAAACGATCTTTTGCAGCTGCGCGCGGCCGGGATGGCGATCGAGTCGCGCGTGCTTGCCTACAAGGGACGCATTCGCAGCGCCGCGATCGCTTACGAGCGCATCATGGGCCATCCGCCGAAAGTCGCCGAGTTCGGCACACCGGGAGACGGGAGCAACGGCACGACCGACGTGGACGTCTACCTAAAGTCGGCCAAGGCCATGCTCGATCAAGTGTTCCCGCTCAACGACGAAAATCAAGCGCTCGCGATCGCGGAGAACGCGAATCTTCAGCTGCTCGCCGCAAAGTACATGAGCAGCGCCGCCAGCACGGATCTTTGGACCTCTCGCACGCCTTGGCTTCCGACTGTGACGATTTCCCGGGGCCGTTCGGCGCTGGTAAACACGAATGAAATGATCCAAAGCCAAACGAGCGTATCGGTGAACTTCAACCTCTCCGGCGCGCTCTGGACCGAGCATCGCGCGAAAGCGCTTGAGGTCAAGGCCGCAACGGCCCGCCACGAGTCGGCGCGCCGGGCGGTTCGCGCCGCCATTCAAGACGCGTTCGCCACGCTCGAGATGCTGAACGCCAGGTGGATGACCACCACCGAGTCCTTCAAGAGCGCGACAAAAGCGCTGAAACAAATGGAGAACGAAACAGGCAAAGTCGCCGAAAAGATCCAGCTCTTGAACATGCTGGTCGACTCTTGGGTCGGCGAGAGCGGGCTGACGGGTTTATCCTCGTCCATTCTTCTCACCAAAGCCGCCGCCCATGCGCAGATGGGCTCGCTTTTCGACAATCTCGAGACTTTGAAGAAACTCGAAGACATGGAAGACGGCCAGCAGTAAGCTGGCGACATGCGAAACGTTCGTACCACTCCGGAGCGAATTTTCGTTCCGATGACGCTGCCATTCGATCCGCACACACGAAAGCCCGAGGGCACCACGCCCAAGGGGCTGATTTTACTTTTGCACGGTTACGATCAGTCGGGGACTCACGTGCTGAGAAGGCTCGGCGACTACTTGCCGAAAGATTGGGCTGTGATATCGCCAAATGCGCCATTTCCGATTCCTCATTGGGACTCGACCTTTCCGGCGCCGGGCTGGCGCCAACAGAAACTGAAGCTCGGCTACACCTGGTACTTCTATCAATCGAGCACGAAAGAATACTTCCTGGATATGAAGCCCGCACTCGACTACTTAAAACGCGGAATCACGCAGCTGGGCTTCGCGGATCTACCAAAAATCGTCGTGGGGTTTTCACAAGGCGGCTACGTCGCGCCGTTCATCGCAAATGAGCTTTCTCAGGTTCGCCAAGTCGTTTGCCTCAGCTGCGAGTTTTTGCCGAACGACATGGATGATAAATTTCCGGCCCGCATCGACGGCATCTTCGGCGACAGCGACCCCATCGCCGACATCGAACCCGCGAAAGCCACGCACGCGGGACTTCTCGCAAAAGGCGTGCAGGGCGAGTTTCACATCGTACCCGGAGTCGGCCACGACATGCCGGCTTCCGTCGGGGAGAAGCTGCGCGAGATCCTGATTCTTCGTTGAGTCACAAGCTCGACCGGCTAATCAAATTGCGGCTCTCAGCTCTCCGCTCTCAGGCCCCGGTTCACTGGAAAATCATATGGAAATATTGCCTCGCTCCGAGAACGGAGGCCGGAGAGCCGGGAGCTGAGAGCTGGAAACCGAGAACCGATCCGCAGGCCTTGGACGTGACTCACCCCCAAGGCCCATCGGGCGCGCGCCCGCGCGGTTTTACCCGCGCGCGTGAATTTCGCGCAGAACGTAATTCAAGATTCCGCCGTGCTTGTAGTACTCGAGCTCGTTCGGCGTGTCGATGCGGACGAGCGCCGTGAACTGCGAGCTTTTGCCGTCGCCGGAGCGCACTTTGACGGTGAGCTTTTGGCCGGGGCGCAGGCTCGAAAGGCCTTCGAGATCGAAGTACTCCTGGCCTGTGAGTTCCAGCGACTTCCAGCTCTGACCCGCTTCGAATTGGAGCGGGAGCACGCCCATGCCGATGAGATTCGAGCGATGGATGCGCTCGAAGCTTTCGGCGATGACCGCGCGAATCCCGAGCAGGCGCGTGCCTTTCGCGGCCCAGTCGCGCGACGAGCCCGTGCCGTACTCTTTGCCGGCGAGAACGACGAGCGGCGTGCCTTCGCGCTCGTACTTAACAGCTGCATCGTAGATGGACATGCGCTGAGTTGTCGGATGATGAATCGTCACGCCGCCTTCAACTCCAGGAACCAGATGGTTCTTGATGCGGATGTTTGCGAACGTTCCGCGAATCATCACTTCGTGGTTTCCGCGGCGCGCGCCGTACGAGTTGAAATCAGCCGGCTTCACGCCATTTTGAATCAGGTACTGCCCCGCGGGCCCGTCTTTCGCAATGGAGCCTGCCGGCGAAATATGGTCGGTCGTGACCGAGTCGCCGAACATGCCGAGCACGCGCGCAGCCCGGATGTCTTGCACCGGCGCAGGCTTCAAAGCCATGTCTTGGAAAAACGGCGGCTCTTTGATGTAAGTCGAGTCGTCTTCCCACGCATAGAGTTTGCCTTTGGGCTCCTCGAGTTTTTGCCACTGTTGCGGGCCGCTGAAGACATCGCGGTAGCTGTTTTGAAACTGCGCCGCCGTGACGTGCTTGCGAATCAAAGAGTGAATCTCTTCGGTCGTAGGCCAGATGTCTTTCAAGAAAACAGGGTTGCCTTTGGAATCGTTCCCGATGGGCTGCTTCGTGAGATCGACGTTCACGCTGCCGGCAAGCGCGTACGCCACGACCAGCGGCGGCGACGCGAGATAATTCGCCCGCACATGCGGATTGATACGGCCTTCGAAGTTACGGTTACCCGACAAAACACCCGCGACCGAGAGCGAGCCTTTGTTGATCGCTTCGACCAGATGCTCAGGCAGCGGGCCGCTGTTACCGATGCAAGTCGTGCAGCCGTAGCCCACGACGTGAAAGCCGACTTGCTCCAAATAGGGGAGCAGACCCGATTCTTTCAAATACGCGGTTACGACCTGAGAACCCGGCGCTAAGCTGGTCTTCACCCACGGCTTGGGCTTCAGGCCTTTCTCGGCGGCTTTTTTCGCGAGAAGCCCTGCCGCGATCAGCACCGACGGGTTTGACGTATTCGTGCACGACGTGATGGCGGCGATCGTCACCGAGCCGTGATCGAGATCGTACTTCTGGCCCGACGGATCGTTCACCGGTGTCGGCGCCTTTGCTCCGTTCACGGTTTTGCTGAATTCTTCGGGAACCTTTCCGAGCACCACGCGGTCTTGCGGGCGCGCGGGGCCGGCCAGGCACGGCTCGACCTTCGAGAGATCGAGCTCGAGCGTGTCGCTGTACTCAGGCTCGGGATTATTGGCCGAGAACCACAGGCCTTGCGCCTTGTAATACTCTTCGGTGCGCTTGGCGGCTTCTTTGCGATTGGTGAGCTCGAGGTAATCGGTCGTTTGGGCGTCGACCGGAAAGTAACCGATCGTCGCGCCGTACTCGGGCGCCATGTTGGCAATCGTCGCGCGATCGGCCAGTGCCAGCTGACCCACGCCGGGGCCGTAAAACTCCACGAACTTTCCAACCACGCCTTTTTTGCGCAGCATCTGCGTGACGGTGAGCACGAGATCGGTCGCGGTGGCACCCGGTGCCAGCTGGCCCGTGAGCTTGAAGCCCACGACCTGCGGAATGAGCATGGTGATCGGCTGGCCGAGCATGGCCGCTTCGGCTTCAATGCCGCCCACACCCCAGCCGACGACACCCAAGCCGTTGATCATGGTCGTGTGCGAGTCGGTTCCGACGAGCGTGTCGGGATAAACCCAGTCTTTGCCGTCGGACTTCGCGGTCCAGGCGACCTGCGCGATGTATTCAAGATTCACTTGATGGCAGATGCCGGTTCCGGGCGGAACGACACGGAAATTTTCGAAAGCCTTCTGCCCCCACTTCAAGAAAAGATAGCGCTCACGATTGCGTTCGAACTCGAGCCGCGTATTTTCATCCAGCGCCTTGCCCGATCCGTAAACGTCGACTTGCACCGAGTGGTCGATGACGAGCGCCACGGGCTGAAGGGGATTGATCCGCTCGGCCTTGCCGCCCATGCGCTCGAGCGCCCCGCGCATGGCCGCGAGATCGGCGACGGCGGGTACACCGGTGAAATCTTGCAGAAGCACGCGCGCCGGCGTGAACTGAATTTCGGTGTCGGGCTCGGCTTTGGGGTTCCAGTTCAGAATCGCTTCGATGTCTTTTTTCTGAATCGCCGTACCGTCTTCAAGGCGCAAGAGATTTTCGAGCAGCACCCGCAGCGAATAGGGCAGACGCGCGACATTGGCTTTCGCGTTTTTCGCCAGTTCAGTGAGA
>DASUEL010000626.1:0-2356 GCA_036275095.1 Bdellovibrionales bacterium | reverse complement strand
ATGCGTCGGGTCGGTCACGAGGCTCGGCGGCGTCGCGGGCGGAATCGGGTTATAAAGCGGAGCCGGGCGCGGCTGCGCGCGGCGGGCGGGCTCGACCCGGTTCGGCTGGCGCGAAGGGCGGCGCGGCCGGGCGGGCGGGCGCGGCCGTTCGACGGCGGTATCGGGCGTGCCCGAGTTGAAATCGTCCGTACCGAGCGCCAGTGACGCAATGATCAGAACGTAAAAGACGACGAGGAGGCGAAAGGAGTTCATCCCGTCTTTCTCCCCTTGTAGCGGTTCAGCATTTCTTCGAGCACTTTATTCTTGGTCAAAAGCTCATAGGTGCTGTTACTCACGTAGATACGCGGAAAGAAATTCCGGTACTGGCTCAGAATTTTGAGTAGCGCGCTGTGCACGTCGATCAGAAGCTTCGCCTCTCCGTGACGGGTGACGATCTTGACCGGATCGCGGAGCAGTAACGGGTTTCCGGCTTTGAGATCTTTTCTGAGGGCGTCGTAGTTTTTCGTGAAGATGACGTCTTTCGTCGGGATATCGACGACCATCCACGCGTTCGGATCGAGATTTTTGAGCTCGTTCTCGAGCCACTGCGCCACCTCTTGAACGGAGCTCACCATCTCTTGCCGGTGCTCCTCGCTCTCGATGAGCGTGGGCTCGGCGGGCGGAATTTTTATCTGTTTGGGCGGGACCCGGTACGCGAGCATGTGCGCGAGCTCTTTGATCAGCGGGTGATGAGTCTCGCCCGCGAGATACTCGTGAACTTTCGCGAAGAAGTAGTTGTCGTTGAACGTGAAGTACTGGTCGGGATTCAGACTCACCGTCTTGATGAGCTGATCGAACGAGTGAATCTGCCCGTTCTCGAGAAAATATTCGGTGATCTTCGCGGCGATCAGGTCGAACTTGTAGCCGGTGCCGTCGTCGATGATCTGCGAGTACCACGAGTAGCGGCTGATCAGAAAGTACTCGGCAACGTTGATCGCTTCGTCTTTGACGGCGAGGCTCTCTTGCCCGTCGACTTGAAACGTCGTGAGGTGACGGATGAGAAAATCCATGTCGTAAAGGCCGTACTTCGTGCCGGTGTAGTAGGCGTCGCGCAGGAGGTAATCCATCCGGTCGGCGTCGATGTCGGAGTGCATGAGCTGATTTGCGAGAAGGTTATTGGACTTGCCGGCGATGATCTTCGAGAGCTCGACGGGGTCGATGCCTTCTTCTTTGAGAATCTTGGTGATGCCGCCTTCGAAGTCGGTGTTGAGAATGATGTGTGAGCCCAGCGTCTCGTGGTTCGCGTCGAGCAGCTTCTTGCCGTTGCCGTGGGCTTTTTGCTTCTTCCAATGATTGATGTAACCGAGCTCGGTCGTGTGCGAGAACGGGAACGTCCCAATGTCGTGAAGCATGGCCGCGATCCGCATCATGCGGTTGAAGTTGGCCGCCTCACTCTGAAAGTCGGGGTCGAAGAGCTGCTCGTCGGGCACGGCCTTTTTGATCGAGTGCAGAATCCGGTGCATGATGTGCAAAACGCCGAGCGCGTGCGAAAAGCGGGTGTGGGTCGCGCCTGAGAAAATGTAGAAGCTGAAGCCGAGCTGGCGGATCCACCGAAGCCGCTGATAATACGCGGTATTCATGATGCGGTCTTCGCAACGTGTGAGATAAATGTAGCCGTGGATGTTGTCGAAAATATGCTTCTTGTAGAGCTTCGGCATCTCAGCCTTTATCGGTTTTTCGGGGTGATAATTAGAGTGTCTCGTTTCGAGGCACAAGCCGGGTGTCGAGTATGCCTCTGGCTACGCGCGGCCAGACCATCGGCCAGCACCAAGCAAGGTTCACAGCGGCACGATCACGCCCGATTCGGGAGTGATCGCCGTCACGCACCCGTCAGCCCGCGGGCTTCGACGGCGCGCTCGCCACTTTCGGTTTCAAGTGCGCATCGAAGAACTTGATCGTGTGGCCGAGCTCGAGCACGCGGTTGTCGCGTTTCGCGGAGCCATGGCCTTCGTCGGCGAAAATCATGAGCTGCGCCGGAATGCCGCGCTTGGTGGCCGCCTCATAGATCTGAACCGCCTCGCCCACCGGAACGCGCGGGTCGCTCGCGCCTTGGATGATCATGAGCGGGTCCTTCACGCGATCGAGATACGTGATCGGCGAAAGCTTGAGGAGCATCTCTTTCTCGGTTTCGGGATTACCGTACTCGGCCGCGCGCAAGATACGGCGATAAGGCGCCGTGTTCTGCAGAAACGTATACAGGTTGCTCATGCCCACGAGCGAGACGCCAGCGTCATAGGCGCCCGCGAACATCGTCATCGCAACGAGTGTCGAATATCCGCCGTAGCTGTAGCCCATGACACCGACCTGCGGCGCCTTG